>WJJU01000747.1 GCA_014729595.1 Chitinivibrionales bacterium | reverse complement strand
CTCTATGGCTCGACCGATGTAGGATGGATCGCGGCCGAATGCCCGGCTCATGACGGCATGCACCTCTTCGCCGACAGCGTTGTTCTTCATCTCGAGCCCGACCCGCACGACCCGACGACGGGACTTGCCGTATACACGTCCCTTGTTCAAACCGGCAAACCCAACCTTCGATACCATAACGGCGATCGTCTCCGCATGCAAAGCGAGCCTTGTCGGTGCGGGCGAACGGTTCCGCGCATAGAGGTCGTGGCGCGCGGCAACGATGTGTTCGCGCTCTTTGGTACAAAATTTTCCGTTCCGGACATCGGGAACATTATTTACGGTCCGGAAAACGTATCGGATTTTTACCAGGTGGAGCTTTCGGACGACGAAACCAAAGTGCGCTTCACCCTGCGTCTTCCCAAGCGTATGCACCAAGCGCGCGAACGTATTCGTCGAGCGCTCGAGGATGATTGCGGGCTTTCTTTTTATACCTGTGCACAAGTAGTGGAGTTGGTCTTTGAATTCGTTGACGGCTCGTATTTCAAAAACCGAAAAATCCCCCGGCTTATCGATGTGAGGAAACAAATCCAATGCGCGGACCGGAATTAATTCAGCTTGCGGACAAATGGTCCGGGCGCAAATTCGCGTTTAAAAATGTGAGCGCCGTCAACCTGGAAACGGTCGGCGGGGTCATCGCCCTTTTGAAGCACACCACGCAGGATCAACTCGATCGATGGAATGCCGACAAAGTGATAACGACCCAAAGCCGAGACGGTTTCAAATATATCCAAGAAGCGCTTTTTTCCATACGGGACGACGGCAGCCTGGGGGATCCGGTTGAAGGGGCCTTTTTAAGTCATTTGGGAATGCCACTCGAAAACGACGACTCGTTACCTATGGAAACCCGCGCTATCGGCGGCCGCGCCTTCTCGGTTGCCGATTTGGTTCTTGACCGCGACGACGTGCCGTTTGTGCGTAACTGGAAAGGGTATTATCTCAGAAATTGGCATCCTGACTTTGCCGAACGTGTCGAGCGGTGGGTTCGAAACGATTGGGGCGAGAAAGCCGACGATATTCTTGCGTGTGCGACAAGCGAATCACGGATGCGGTTTATCGCCTCGGTAAGCCGTCATCTTTACAAGGCTCCGTACGAGATGTATTCCCGGTATCTGGGAAGGCGGGTTCCCTACAAAACCGGCCCCGAAACCTTGAGAGATATCATTGCCGGGCACGGCGGCAATTGCTCCGAAAAAGCCGTCGCTCTTGACATGATCCGCGAAAACTTCGGCATCCCCGGCCGGTTGTGCCTTTCGGGTAACGATGCCGTAGGGGAATTCCCCTCGTTTCATTTGCGCCGAGCCCTTGAACGCGGATCGACAATGTTCACCGGGCGCGCGCAACGGTTCTGGGAGCATTATGCCAATGTTTTCGAGATCAACGGGCGGCGTATTCTCGCTGATGCCACGGGGGGGCCGATGCCGTATCTTTTTTGTGCTGATTCGGAGGACTTCTTTAGTCAAAACAAATGCTTGACGGTAAAGTTTATCGCTCAAGAAGAGCGTTTTTACTATCATGACACCTCTCCCGATATCGCCTATGATACCGTATATAATATGGAAGCGTTCATTCCCGATATCGACCTTTACCATATATTTGGCCCGGAAGAAGAGGATGCGCCTTTTGGATTACTCATCCGGCCCGATCTATGGGTGTGTCCCAATGCCTACCGAGGCGATGAAGATTTTATGAAGCACACCAAGGAATGGAACGATTATGCCGAAAGCGCATCGAGAATACACCGCCTGGAACTCTATCCCACTCTCGCATTCTCTGTCGAAAAGAAAATATTAACGGCGAAGGAACAAAGCGACCCGACTCTCATTGCCAATCTAAGAGCAATCGAAACGGCGTTCGAAAAAAGGTGTCGGTACGTGTGGCGGGATGATCGATGGCGAATCGGCTATGTCTTTTGTGAACTGGAACCCCGCGGTGAATCGGTGAGCCGTCGATGATGAGACCTTATCGTCGACAGCGCATAAGAGCCTCTTCCAAAACGCGCCGTTACCGTGGCCAACCGCGACGACTTGTCCGTTTCGTCGCGACTCACATCCAAACCTTATCGCTCAGCTTCCCCGGCATAGCTCATTCTGAGAGCGGCTCTAAATGTGTTTGATTTCCATTCATCGGGTAAGCGGGGCGCACAAACTTGTATTTTGTATATTGTAAGTCGGCTCATGAATGCGGATCCCGCCAAGCGGAATAGGGAGAAGCGCGAGGGGGGCGGATGCGAGGGGAACGAAAGGCTCATACGGGCCATATAAATCGATCGCACGGCGAGTCGGAGGATCCCGATCGGCGGATATCCCGCTTGCGGGATGAAGGCGGCCCGCTCCTATGACGGTGGGGGTGAGCTGAGTGCATTCGGCCCGTCGGCTGCCGGGGGGTAAATTTTCCCGAGCCGGCTTATAAACACAATACCGACGCTTATCATTTTTGACTTCTTAGGTAGGGAGACTCGTAATGGCAACTCGTGAAGGCGCCGGGCAAGGACTCTTGGCTAATCCAACGGTTAGAATCTTGTTCATTTTCGTTGCCGGGATGTTTGCGTTTGCGCTGGCGTTTTCGGTGCTCGAAGGGATCAGCTTTTTCGATGCGATCTACTGGGCAATTACAACATGTTCGACCGTGGGCTATGGCGATTTATCGCCAAGTAACCCCCTGAGCAAAGTTTTAACCATGTTCGTTATGGTTAGTGGTGTCGCCCTTTTGGGATATCTTTTGTCGACGGTTTCGGAAAAAATCGTTTCGCTCAACATGAGCCGCATGATGGGATTGAGCCGTGTTAAGCTGTCGGATCACGTGATTATCGCGGGTTGGAATACGGTGGCCCGGATCGCTCTCGATGAGCTTCTTGAAACCGATAAAGATATAGTGGTCGTAGATACCGAGCAACAACCGGAAGTAGCGGACGGGAAGCGCGTACATTTTGTTCTTGGTGATTACCAGGATGAGGATACGCTTCAGAAAGCGGGGATTACGGCCGCCGATGCCATTATTCTGGCGATGGAAAGCGATTCAGAGGTGGTTCTGGGAATCAGCGCAATCCGAAAAGTGAATAAAACCGTCACAATCGTTGGCCGAATAGACGATCTGGATTTCGCCGAAGTTGCTCTCAATGCCGGATGCGACAGAGTGGTATCACCATCCGAGGTGGGCGGCAACATGCTGTTCAGCGCGCTTTCGGAACCTTCGGTCGTGCGTTGGTTTCAGGAAGCTTCACTGGCCAATTGCGGAATCGAACTTACCGACTTCCAAGCATCCAAAATTGTTGCGGGCGGCAAGCGGCTCGAAGAAATCGAGCTTCCGTCAAACCAATGGATAATTGGGCTCGACAAAGAAACGAATCTTCAAGTCCTCGCGCTGCCCGACAAATCCGAGAGAATAGGAGAAAATGACACCCTCGTTGTTCTTTTCCGCAAAGAACTCACCGCCAACGGGTGTGAATCGACTCGCAAAGCGAAGCCGGTGGAGTCGGGGGACGTTCTGATTGTCGGATGGAACCCTACCGTACGAAGTTGTGTGAACGAATTACTTGCGGCGCAAAGGTATACGGTTACCGTATTGTCGAATGACATTCCCATTTCCGAGCAAGAGCACTACTCCGAAGCCGGTATAACGTTCATAAATCGTGATATAAGTAAGCTCAGCCTTACCAAGGCGCTGGCAAAGCATGATGAAAGCGTCAATATTATTGTTGGGATAGAAGAGGACGCTTCGGCCATTCTCACCAGCCACATTATTCGCGGCATAAAGAAAAAGAGCAATCTCATTGTAAGAATCGATGAAACGAGTAATCATGACGCCGCGCACAACGCTTTGGCGAATCAAATCGTATCACCCTCCGCCATCGGGGGAAGACTCCTTGCGCACGGGGTCGGCAAACCCAGCTCGGTGAGTTGGATCATGGACGCCACGACGGCCTCATTTGGAGCGGATGTTGCGCAGATGAGTGTATCCGAGACCGGGCTTGCCGAAAAGACGGTGAAATCATTTTCGTGCCCCGGGCGGTATGTCGTGGTAGCGATCGAGCGCGCCGATGGAACATTGGAAACGATGCCTTCGCCGGACGATCCAGTTCATGACGGCGATACGCTTATCTACATTCAGGTAAAGGAATCGTGAGCACCGACGAATCGCCGAATTCTCCCCTTTGTAACCGGCGACTTGGGGCGTCGTGGGATACGCTTTCGGAAAATTATTTCGGCCGCATTTTGAGTCCATTCGGCACCAAGCGGTCAACCAATGCGTTGCTCGAACTCATGCCATCCTTTCCTCCTTTCGCCCGCGTTCTCGATGCCGGGTGCGGTAACGGGTATTTGCTCGATGCTTTACGGAGGCGCCGCAATGTGTTCGACGGTGTTGTCGGCCTGGATTTATCGCACACCATGTGCACGACGGCACGACAAACCCGCGACAGCCGGTATTCGGTAATTCAAGGGGATATGGCGCATCCCCCTTTCAAAGGGCAACGGTTCGATGCCGTTATCGCCATAAACTCTCTTTTGAGCGCCGATCGCCGCAAGCGCGACAATATTCTTCGCTCTTTCAGTTGGCTGCTTCGCCCCGGAGGGCACCTTGTGATGCTGGTTCCCTCTCTCGAAAGCTATAATGAGCAGTTGATGTATCTGCGTGAAGAATATATGGCCGAGGGGTGCGATGAACGGACGGCAATTGCGCATGTCTATGATACGCTCAACGAGCGACTCTTCGACCCTATCGGCGGCTACGTCACCATCGCGCGCACCACACTGAGAGTCAAGCTGTACTACCGGCAAGAAATCGCTACGTACCTTGAAGATGTTGGTATGCGGGGTACTACCGTGGTACGGTATTCATATCCGGCCGCCATGTGCCGCTCCCTAGGCATGACCTGTGGTCGCGACGGGCTTTATGACTGGTTCGTCACCTGCCGACGAGGACCTGAAGGGTAATTGGTTTTTGTGCGGAATGCACCAATTTGCGAGCGGCACCACCGTTCCGTGACGATCACTGAGGCAACCATGTTGTACCTCGGTATCTCGCGTTCTTCTTCGAAGAGATAATCGGCGGTGGTCCCCGTGATACCGGTGTGTTGCCATTGTCGCCGGTCACAAAAAATGTCAACACCATTTGACATGCTTCACATATCCCTTCATCATAGGGCAACGTAACGGCAATTATTCGTAGCTCTCGGAAGTACTTTTTTGCATCACCAGTTAACACATGAATGCATTTGGGTAACTCACCCTATCTTTTGACGGCATCGATACTCTCTACCGGCAACCAGTCGTCCATGTTGCCGAAATTGCTTTTGTCTATCTCAAACGGATGTACATCTTCGACGTCCGTAACCTCGATTAAAACTACATATCTTTTCCCCGCCCATTTTTTGAATTGCTTATCCGTTAGTTGCAATCCATCTTGATGCTTTTCCACCAGCCTGCATGAATCTTCTTTGCTCATTTTATCCGAGTTGAACACGGACGCAACCGTTGCTCTGGCTTTTACTTTCCCTTCGCCGTTATTATTAATGAAATACAGAGCATCCCCGGCATCGACTCTGCCATAGGGAAGTTTCCGGCCCGTCGCTCCACGGATAATCATCGTTTTATCACCGTTTAGCAGGTTTTCCAACTCATTCGCTTTTGCATCTAAATAAACAACATGATCCATCGCGGTTTCCTTGGAATTGTGTTACGTTGTGTTAACCCCATCGATGCGGAAAGATCCGTTAGACATGTATTCAAGTAATTTAATTACTATGCTAAACGGATTGTTACCCG
>WJJU01000746.1 GCA_014729595.1 Chitinivibrionales bacterium | reverse complement strand
GTACAGGCCGGCATGCACACTTGGAGTGAGTGGGATAATTTTTGAACGATTTGTGCCGCTGGGCCCTGGAGCCGCACTGAACAAATGCGTTTTGTCGACACAACAGTGGGACAGGGTGCTGGGTGCAATTTGTGAAGTGTCGCGGCTGGGTGCCGATTTGAGCACTCTTTTTCCGTACAAAGCGTTCTGGTTGGATCTTTCGGAAAGCTCGGATGATCCGGCCGTCAGTGGCGCCCCTTGTAATCTTGGCCCCTCTTCCATGGCTTTGATGCCGGATGGAACGGTTTTTCCCTGTCGTCGGTTACCGTTGGCTGTAGGAAAACTGCCGTACGATACCATTTTTGACATCAGAAAAAAACTGGAATACTATTCCCCCGTGAACGAGCCCTCCGCAATACAACGTGCAAGGTACAAATCCGATTCAGTGGAAAGATGTGCGGATTGCAGGGCACTGGCGACGGCGGTCGGCGCGGGGTGGCATAAGAGCCAACGGCATTGAGCTGGTCCTGGTCGCCAAGGTAGAATGTGAAGTCCTCGGTCATGCCCACTCGCCATCGCCGGTCCTCGGTACCGAACTATCGTTTGCGGGCGTAGCGGCCGGTTACCATGCGAAGCGTGTCGCCGGCCTCAATGACCGAGTCGGTCTGGACACGTCCGCGGTGGTACTGAGTCAGATTGAGTGTGGAGGTGTCGATCTCCGGGGAACGATCCAGCGTAGTCAGTTGATCGTAGCCCTCCACCGAAACCACCAGGAATAGAGGCCCGGCTCGACCTCGTCAAAGCGAGCCGTACCGCGCTTATTGACGGTAAGACACCGGTCGAGCTTCTCGAGGCAGACCAGGGGCTGACGGGTGCGACTGTCGAGAACGATCACGGGGGGTCTCCCCGCGGCGGACTCGGCGAGCATACTCCCGGCTGTTATGCAGACAATGGTGAGTGCGGCGCCACAGCGGTATATCAGGCCTATAGCGGGTCTCTCCAGTTGCTTATGGTGGCAGGGCAGAACCCGCCCGCGGCGCCGTAGCGGGACATCGAGGGGACCGGGGTTCAAGACTTCAGCGAAACAGCGACCCCACCGGTCCTCTGAAAGCTCCGACCTTGACCCGTCGATGCCTGTGTTCCGAGTGCGTGAATCGTGCGAGGAGATAATATGCGTGGGCTTCAAGGGGTGAGTCAATGGCGGGACGTGAGCCGAAAGAGGTTCCGGTTGTTTCAGGGTCGTAGCGCGGCCCGACCTTAGGGTTGGGTTTTTGGTGATTGGTGCTTTGCACAAACACAGTTCGGAGTAAAAAGAGGTGCGAAATGCTTTCAATGGCATTATATTAAGTATGCGCAGAAAATGCTGGAGCAGGCAAGCTCTCTATTTTTGTCTCTAAATTGAACACATAACGCCATAGTGGTATTGCAAGGAAGGAGAACGGCTAAAGGTGGCACGCCTATACTCTGTTGTGTAGAACGGTTCATGCAATTATTGCATATACAATTTTTGGCTCCACCTGGGCGGATAATCCGTTGGTAACCCACATGTATACCGCCGACCCTTCCGCCCATGTCTTTGATGGCAAACTATTCGTGTATCCATCGCATGATATCCCGGACTGCCCAAGCGGGGCCGGGAAGCACAACTTCTGCATGGCGGATTACCATTGTTTTTCTACGGTTGATCTTATGGACTGGACGGATCATGGCATGATTCTGCATCAGGATGACGTTCCCCGGGCAGGGGGTGATTACACTATGTGGGCACCTGATTGTGCTAAAAAGGATTTAACCTACTATTTCTATTTCCCCACCCGGAATCAGGACTCATTATTTCGTATAGGCGTGGCGACCTCTTCGAGGCCCGAAGGGCCATTTGTGCCGAAATCACTTCCCATCGCCGGAGCAAACAGCACCGACCCATGCATTTTTATCGATGACGATGGAACACCGTATCTATTCTGGGGAGGAGGCGGAGCTATCGCAATTATGCAGTTGGAATCCGATATGAAGACATCGATCGAATCCACAAAAGTGATAACCTCCACCGCAATGGAATTCACAACCAGCGGGTATGTATCTGGTGAGAGTGCGGTATAGAAATGGCAGCAGTGAATTTTATTGCGCAATGAATGTTCAGCGTTGCGCCATACCAGTCGAGAGCAGACTGTAGATAGTAGTAGTTAGTGCGGAATGATGGAATAGGGGTGCAAAGTCAAATAATAGCCCATTCCTGAGAAAGCTCATTTTCGACTAGTGTGCTGCCGGTGCCGGATGGTGGGTAATCTCCACCTCGCATTTTTTGCAAGCAATTCTTTAGATATCGTAAAGGTCTTCAAGCGTATGACATGTAATTCCCTGGAGAATTTTGCCACTTTTCAAATTTTTTTCACTGCGAGGCAAGTGGGGTTGCAAGTGGGGTCGGACCAGTTGGAAAGCCCTAAATTTAGTGGAATGTCCAAATAATGCACTAATTTCTCCAAAATCAGGCCCAAAGCGCTCGATAAGAGCCCTGTTTTTCGCTTTCAAAGCGACTCATATTATCCCTAAAATGTGGCAAAACACCTTCTTGAGGCCAATGCCCGACAAGCAGTTCCCACTCTCTCCAGAGAATTGTTCCCGATTTTCCGGCAATGCATTGAGGGGGGGACGGGCGGGTACTATCCCATCATCATTCTGGTTGACGTTTCTCTTTGGGGCGCTAACGCTGGTAGCGACCCCCCACGATCATTCCGTGCGACGTCGAGCGAATATTCGTTGGGGGGGCGCACGAGTGAAAGGTGATCGCAAAAGGTGCTGTCTGCGATTGGCATTGCAGCTTCGACGTGGTATCGAGAGCCAACCCCTGAGGATCAACGGCAGCGTCCTAGCCCTGAGCCGGCACAGATCCCGGAGCCGCTCAAGGAGTTGGTGATGCAAACGGCACAGGACAATCCCTGGTACGGCTACCGAAAGATCGGGATCATGTGCCGGTGGTCTGATGCCGCTGTGACGGATCGTCTGGCCTATCGCGTGATGGCAGCTGAGGGGATGCTGCATAAGAAGCGCTCGCGTAAAGTGGAGCTGCACCAGGCCGGCAAGCTGTATGAGCTTCTTCCCGCAGCACCCAATGAACTCTGGCAGATGGATATAACCTATGTGTATATCCCAGGCTACGGCTGGTGGTACGTGGTGACCGTAATTGACTACTACTCCCGTTACCTGCTTGCTGCACGGCTCGTTTCCAGTTACTGTGCGCACGAGGTAACGCAGTCACTGGCCGATGCGCGGGAGGAGGCCGAGAAGATACATGACCCATTGGATCATCAGTCCTTTGTGGTTACCGACAATGGTTCCAGCTTCATCGCCAAAAGGTTCCTGCGCTTTGTTCGCGATGAGTATCGGCATGTTCGTATCCAGTATCGCACGCCGACACAGCTTGGACTGCTGGAACGTTTTCACGAGACACTCAAAGAGGAGGAGGTCTACTGGAGACTGTATGATGATCCAAACCATGCACGCATCTGTATCGCTGAATTCAGGCAACGATACAACTACCACCGTCCACACTGGTCGCTGGTGCTAATTACTGGAGGCGATCCGGTGACTCCGGCGCAAGTCTACCGAGACGCTCTGGAGATCCGGATACCCAAGTGGCAAGCCTGGGCACGGGGTGCCAGGGCGAAGCTCGACAAGCTTCTGGAAGAAGCGGCGTAGCTGAAAGGAAGCATGGTGCATGATCAATCTCCGCGTAATCAACCGCCCGCTTTCCCGACATTTTTGGAGTATGTCGGGAAAGCGGGCCATTGATAACGCTCCTTGCCAAAAAGGCACAGAAAAGCCTCTCAAGAAATCGTCAAGAAAAATTCCACTTGAACTCCGTACCGAGACAGCATGAGAACTGATGGCCCAAGTACGAACTTTTGTTCGGTTTAAGAGGTTAATTGGAACCAAGTACGAACTTTTTGTGCAAGAATGCGCGCCAGGAAGTCGGGAGAAAGTTCGTACTTGAAGGAGTTGAACAAAAGCGCTT
>WJJU01000745.1 GCA_014729595.1 Chitinivibrionales bacterium | reverse complement strand
GAGGCCGATATTCAGCAGTGCGGTATGGATCATGCTTTGGTCGCCGGTAAGGAGCGGGAGTGAGGAAGCGCATGTGTTTGCGACCGAGACGTTTGATGGGGCTGTGTGTTGGAGAAGTTTGGTGACTTCTGTTATGGTGTTGTTTAGGTCGATATGGGTGACCGTGGTCGGTTTTTTTCGTGCTGTGTTGAGAAGAGTTTCGGTTAGCTCGCGAAGACGTTGTGCGGAACCATCGAGTTGGTCAACATAGCCGCGGATGGAATCGTTGGTGCTGCAGCGCACCTTGATGAGTCGAGCATAGTTAGCGAGCGGTCCAAGAAGATTGCGCATGTCATGGGCGATACCGGCTAAACATCTTCCTATGGCTTCCATCTTGCGACTATGGGATAATTCCTTTTCGAGTTTCCGTCCTTTTCGTTCGGCATCCAGTGCTCTTCGTAAGTTTTCTAATGCTTGTTTTTTGCTTTTTTCTCGATCCAAGGTAACCAACCGAATGCGATCGGCTAGACCAAGAGACAAAAACGCTATAGCTATAGTAAAAGTAATATTGGGTACAAAGTAAATAAGTGTACTAAATGGAAAAAGGTTAAATCCGTACATCAGATTATAGACGGCAATCCCGGTAATAAAAAAACTTCCCGCTAAAAGATAGTACAGAGCCGGTCGGTGACCTTTACGAATAGCCATAAATCCGGCAAAGGTAAAAAGTGGTAGGGGAAGCATGTTGAAGAGAACCAGCAGACGCTCTGCAAGGGAGAAGCTTATCAGAAGCGATGCTGGGGCAAGGGCGAGTGAAATCATACCCAGGAGTTTTAATGCCTGGTCACCACGGGGAACGTAGCGCTTGCTCGCAGTCATCTCGCGTGATAATTGAATCGCTGCAAAAATGGCTACAAAATTGATCCAATGAAGCCACGGGAGCCAGGGAGCGATGGTGGAGACTCCCCAGTCGGCAAGATACCCATATACCGCGGTCATCTGACCAAGGCCAAAGCATCCTATAAGCGTAACCAACCAAAAGTACCCTCGATCTCTGAGCGAAATCGCTAGGTACAGGTGGTACAAAAACATGATCGCAAGCGCCCCAAAGTAAATGCCTAAAAGGAATTCTTTGGTTCGATCGTACGAAAGATACGTTGTATATTCACGAACGAAAAATGGTGCAAGGATCGCGGTTTGACTCGAGACTTTGGCATAGAGCGTGACTTGACTGCCGTGAGGAAAGGTTGGCAGTACCACACTTGGGTTCCGAAATTGTGTGCTTTTTTGGGACTTACTTACGAGAAAACCCGATTTACCCTCTTTTACAAGGATGTCTCCGTGCACAACATAATAGTCGACCCGATGAACACTGGGCACTGCCAGCTCGACTATCCACTGTCGCGAAGTTTTGGAATTGTTCACAAAATCGCAGCGGAACCAAAAAACCGATTGCGTGAATCCTAAATTGGGAGTCGATCCTGTTGTACGAACAAAGTCTTCGTGAAGTTCACCGGTGAGTATGTCTTCAATAGTCAGCTTCGCCACGGAGTCTTTGTAAACGTATAAGAAAGAGCTGAGATTACAAACCCGAGTGGTGTCATCGAGTACTACCTGCGAAAATAGCGAAAAAAATATGCCGCCACTCAGCAAGGCCAAGGCCGAAAGGCATAGGGTGTAATGGTCGGCTATATGTCGCCAAGCCCTGAAGTTCATATCTACTCGTTAACTATCCCGAACGGCGAATGATACAGGTTGTTTTGGGTGGAAAAAGGGGTATATGCAACCATGACGGCGCTCAAATGATTTTGTACCCGGTTCTGCGATTTGCCTAACAATATGTTTTTTGCCATACCAAAACCGTCAGCGTTTTCTTCAGTCACCGAAATTTAAGCGCATAAGCGCGCTATAATGTTGCTTTATTTCTCGTCGTCGTAATGCATTTTACGCCTTGGGGCGCGATTACATGCTTTTGTGGAGGCTACCGCAAGGCGGTTGAAAAGCTGGAATCGGGCATGATCTCGCCTAACGCGAAGGAATTCCAAGAACAGGGGTAGGAAGCGTTTTTGTCTATAACTCATTAAAAAACAATACGTTACCCAAAACCGCTATACAGAAAAACACCTTAAAGGAGACAACCATGCAATCCATTGCACAATCAAAGTCATCAAAAAGTTTTGTACTAGCCACCGTAGTGCTGTTCATTTCCCTGAGAATCTCATTTGCCGAATACCCAACATCGTACAATTCATCCATGTATACGCTCACCGAAGAGAAGCTGTCTAATTATAATGAAATAGGTACTACCGTCGGTGTACATTGGTTAGCTTATGAGGAGTATCAGTACAAAATTACTATTCCCTTGGGAGATTTATCGAAAGATGATGTCGAAATTCCTGTCGATATCGAGTTTGACCGATCCCGTCGTCCTTCGATTACCACGGTAAATACGTACGATCCCGTCACCAATGCTGAAAAACAAACCACACTACCGAAACTGTCCGACATACCCTCTCTCCGGTTTATACTAAACGTTCATCGGGCCGGCACTCCTTACAAAACAAATAACTGCCTTGCATCCGCATATGTTCTGAAAGGGAAAGGCGGAGAGAGTGCCTGGAACAAGCCGCTCATCGTAGCAGATGGGTTTGACCCACGAAATCGGATCGGTATACAAGAAATTCTGGAGCGAGTCGATAACAGTCTGGCCCCCGGCGCAACGAACTTTATCGAAACGGTCCTGGAGCGCGGAAATGATGTGATATTTGTTGATTTTGGGTATGGGGCCCAAGATATTGGGGAAAATGCCTGTGTTTTACTGAAAGTAATAGAAGAAGTATGTGCTCGGGCTAGTGGGCACGTTCATGTTGCCGGTTACAGCATGGGAGGACTTATCGCGCGAACGGCACTCCTATTGGGGGAACGTTCGATCCCTGACCGAATCCGTCGCGTTAAAAAATTTGTTTCGATCGATGCTCCGCATCTTGGGGCTCAAGTGAATCTGGACATGCAAAAGAAAATCATGGATATTGCAGACAATTGGTACACAAAACCGTCAAACGCAATAGCTTACAGCGGTATTTGCGGCTCCGTCCATGACCTTCGCACCCCCGCTGCTCGCCAGATGCTTTTCTCACACGGCGACAATAGTGAACACGCGGCTTTCTATTCCTATTTGATGGATTTAGGAGGTTACCCTTCGGCAAGAATACAAAAGTATGCAATCGCCACCGCAGCATGGAAATGGCCCTATCCCTCTGCAAATCTCGCGGGCGAAAAAGCCGTCACATTCAATGGTGCGGATTTATATGTACGGCATGAAGATCTTTTTCCTGGAAGTTTTATCGATCTATGGGCGGTAGATACCGATAAACTTATCCCGTCCCCTTTTACTATCCTTCCCGCCAATATTTCTTCACTGCTCGAGGGTTATGTCGGTATAAAAACAATGGCGCCAAGCAACCCCACCTATGGTGACAAACGCTACAAGCCAACACATATGCCTTTGTATTCAGCTTTGGGTATCGATAAAGAAAGGTTTTTACAGATCGATGAACCCAAAACACAAGTAGAGCTCAACCGTATAGCCCAAAAGTATTCGCAGTTCGATAAAATCTACCTGGCGTCGTTTGATCGTCGGGCAAAGCATATTGAATTTGATGAGGATCTGATGGGAAGTACGCAGAAGTGTTTGATTCGGCCGAGTATTGATGCGGTTATTTGGCTTTTGCTGGATTAAACGATAAAACGCTACAAGTAGTAGCTTTCTTGGGGGTAATAGTTCAGTATTTTATTAGATAGATAGTTTGCCGGTCCCTAATGTTGCTTTTACTAATTGTTATGGCGCACTTAAACCTTTGCAATACTGGACGTAATTCAGGGTTCTGGAGGGTCACGGACCATCTTCTTTTGTTAAAAGTACATCTTTTGTGTAAGTTCGAAAGTAATACATGTCTTGACCAGAATGGTGGCTATAAAAAAACGTATACATCGATTTTGATTTCGGAACAAAAAGGTATGGACTTTTACCTTTTCAAGTTTTAATTTGATAGCGATGGTAAAATCGGACAACTATAAATGAACCACTATTACTGCGCATTTCAAGCAAGCGCCGATATCCGGCACGTCCAAAAGCTTTTAGGCCACGCCGATGTCCGCACCACAATGATCTATACGCATGTGGCAAATATAGAGTCTAAACCGGTAGTTTGTCCGCTGGATAAGCTGTATGATCAATCAAACAAAAAGCAGAATAAGTCCGGTGCTACAACCGGCCGAAAAGGAGGTGAGAAGGCAAGAGATTAAAGTGTCGGAGAGCAACACGCCCGTTACTGTAATTGACGACATTTGGGCGTGTTGTGCAGTGAAAATTGTTGCACAATACCGGGTTTTGTGGTGTTGTGCGGATCTGTACATTAACTTATTGTGACAGGGGAAGGATAACAAACATGAACAAGTTAGCAACAATTCTCGCGATCATCCTTGCGATGACACCGGCGGCTTTTGCAGACTGGTATTGCTGCAAAGTATGCAAGGCAGGGCCCAAGAATGATGGAAAGGTCT
>WJJU01000744.1 GCA_014729595.1 Chitinivibrionales bacterium | reverse complement strand
TGCATAGCCATGTTATGGTATGGGCCGGGATAACGCTGGGATTATGCGGTATTTTATTCGGCTTGGCGCAAATGCGGGAAAACAGACGGCTTCGTCGCGACATAAGCAAACTTCAAGACAACCGCGCAAGACTCGTATCGCTGGTCAAAGCCAAAAATGCGCGGATCGCCAAACTAAAGAGTGCTCAGGCCGCTCTCGATTCGGCGCGGGCACGCAATTCGCGTAAAAAACGCGTGGCTCAACACCGCCGCACACAGCCACGACGCACCTACGAGGGCATTCCGTACACGTTCAATCACGGCGCGCGGCACCTGAAGCTGGTTTCGCTCACCTTTGACGGCGGAGCGCATGCCAACGCCGCCGATGATATACTCGACACACTCAAATCGAGGAATGTGAAGGCCACCATGTTCCTTACCGGCAATTTTGTACGCCGATATCCGTCATTGATCAGGCGGATTGTACGGGAAGGCCACGATATCGGCAATCATACCGATCGTCATCCCCGCCTGACATCATGGGCCCGGGACCGCACCCAAACCACATTGCCTTCGGTGAACCAAGCGATGCTTGCCGAAGAGCTGATGCGTGCGAATGCTGCCTTCAGAAAAGTCACCGGCCGGGATTTCGACCCGATCTGGCGCGCTCCTTACGGTGAACGAAATCGTGAGATATGCCTGTGGGCACGGCAAGCGGGTTACCTCCATGTCGGCTGGGGACAAGGACGAACCTGGGCGGAAAACCTGGACACAAACGATTGGGTTCCCGATGAACATACCCCCGGCTATCATTCGCCGCGCGAAGTCTACGAGAAAATCATGCGACGGGCGGTAAAAAAACCATACGGTATTAACGGGGGAATTATTTTGCTGCACCTTGGGACGGTGCGCAAAGAGCCGGAAAAGCAAGTGCATCTCATTGTCGGAAGGCTTATCGACAGTCTCCAAAAAAGAGGCTACCGGGTGGTACCGGTTACCGAAATGGTGAAAAAGTCGGGAGTTGATGTTGTAAACTTTCGTAGAAGGAGTGGGATCGGCCGAGCAAAAAGTTGATGGAAGATTATGGTACCATGTATTAACCCTATAATGTAAAAATAGCAAGCACTATGAACTTAGAGACACTTCCCATTCGTATGCCCGCGATTCTCATTGCTCTAACGATCCATGAGTACGCTCACGGCTATATCGCGTGGCGCCGGGGGGACGATACGGCTATGCAGGCGGGACGGTTAACGTTTAACCCATTGTCCCATCTTGATGTTTTTGGAACGATAATGCTACTTTTCGGGCCTTTTGGATGGGCCAAACCGGTGCCGGTAAATGCACATAACCTTAAAGATCCACACCGCGACATGGTGTGGGTAAGCCTTGCCGGTCCCTTCTCGAATATCGCCCTTGCCTTGGTAATTGGCTACGCATATCGTCTGCTCCGGGCACTTGGCATCGAGGGTTCATTCTCGTACGGATTGGATCTGTTTGTGCAGTTCCTTCTTATGATAAACCTCGGCATTGCCTTTTTTAATTTAATTCCCGTCCCACCCCTGGACGGCTCAAAAGTGGTGGTGGGGCTTTTATCGCCCGAACGGGCCATGGCCTATGCCCGCGCGATCCGTCATGCGCCAAAGATATTTCTGGGGTTGCTCGTGGCGGAGTGGGGACTCGACATCCCCGTTTTCAGCACTCTTATCAATCCATTGTGGCGCCCATGGATGGCGTTTTGGCAGTTTGTGATCTTTGGAGGCGGATGGATTTAGCGCCGAAGAGGTGATTGGCGGATTGCGGACTCGATGTCGGCGCCCGCCTTGGAATTGAGAAAGCGCGACTAACGCAAGACACGCTTGCGAAACCCCGGCCTGCAGGTCCGCCCCGCATTGCACAAAAGCCTTACTCTGAGGTATCTTTTATTCTACTCGGCACCATTGCGTTTCACGTGCCGTGCCCGCACAAACTCAGCAAGGATACTCAGTATGGACTCGTGCGTTCTCGCCTATTCGGGCGGTCTCGATACTTCGGTCATGA
Source organism: Chitinivibrionales bacterium (assembly GCA_014729595.1). Taxonomy (GTDB): domain Bacteria; phylum Fibrobacterota; class Chitinivibrionia; order Chitinivibrionales; family WJMI01; genus WJJU01. Next base: position 7,852 of record WJJU01000744.1, on the reverse strand, counting down.
TGAGGTGGATTAAAGACACCTTCAACTGTAACGTGATCGCCATGTGCGCCGATCTGGGTCAGGCCGAAGAGCTGGAGGGTCTCGAAGAAAAGGCGCTCAAGACCGGCGCAAGCAAGGTGTATGTCGAAGATCTTCGTGAAGAGTTCATTACCGACTACATATATCCTACCATGAAAGCCGGCGCGGTATACGAGGGAACCTATCTGCTCGGCACGAGCTTCGCTCGTCCCCTGATCGCCAAGCGACAGGTTGAGATCGCCCGCAAAGAAGGCGCCGGTATGGTTGCCCACGGCGCGACCGGCAAGGGTAATGACCAGGTACGATTCGAACTCGCCTATATGGCCCTCGACCCCTCGTTGAAGATCATCGCGCCCTGGAAAGATCCCCGCTGGAACCTTCATTCGCGTGAAGATTGCCTGGCCTACGCCCAAAAGCATGGTATCCCGGTCAGAAAATCCGGCGGAAAGGTCTATTCCGAAGATCGTAACATCTGGCATATCAGCCACGAAGGCGAGGAACTCGAGGACCCCGGCAAGGAGCCGCGCGACGATGTCTATACGATTTCGAGCACGATAGAGAATGCGCCGGACAAGCCCGAATATGTGGAGATCCGTTTCGTTGAGGGGACGCCGGTCGCGGTCAACGGTAAGGATCTCTCCCCGGTGGAGCTGCTCACCGAACTCAACCGTCTCGGCTCAATCCATGCAATCGGCCACGTAGATTTGGTGGAAAACCGCTTGGTGGGAATAAAATCACGGGGTGTCTACGAAACGCCCGGCGGCACTATTTTATACGCCGCCCACCGCGAACTCGAGCATCTCGTTTTGGACCGCGATACGCTCCACTGCAAGGAAATGCTGGCCCTGCGGTATGCGGAGCTGGTTTACGACGGTAAGTGGTTCTCGACTATGCGCGAGGCGCTCGACGGATTCGTGAGCGTAACTCAGCACACCGTCACCGGCACGGCACGGCTGAAACTGTACAAGGGGAACATATCGCCGGCGGGAACGCATGCCGACAAATCGCTCTACCTCACCGATCTTGCCTCGTTCACCGACACCGAACTCTACGACCAAAAGGATGCAGCCGGGTTCATACGGTGTTTCGGATTGCCGCTGAAAGTGAGGGGGATGGTTGAACGGCGCGGGAAAAATCAATAGGCGTATGAAAGGGCCTGGCCGCCCCTTAGACCCGCCAAAGAAAATGCGATTATTATGCCCCTTCCAGCCTCCCCCATAGGGAGGAGACGGTTTTCCCCGATTGCACGCGGTGACAAGTGCCTTGCTTTGCGGCGAGAGAAGAGGGAGCGCTAAGAACGAGGATCACCCTCAAACCCGGAAACAGCCAATGTCCGATTCTCACGATGTCATAATTGTCGCGGCCGGTAAGGGGACACGCCTTGGTGGGCCGACCCCTAAAGCGTTTGTGCCCCTGGGTGGGGCGCCGCTATTTACCCACTCGGCACGCGTTTTCGCCGCTCATCCGGGCACGAAGCGTTTGGTTGTGGTTGTCCCCTCCGAGCTTCAGGACCATGCCCGCGGTCTTCTTGAACACGCGCGGTTGGATGCCGATGTGCGGCTATGTCCGGGCGGCGATGAACGGTGGCAGTCGGTGAAGGGCGGTGTTGATCAGTGCGAGAGTAAATGGGTTCTGGTTCATGACGCGGCGCGTCCGTTCGTAACACGACGCGTGATCGATTCTCTTCTCGACAAACGCGTCCACTATCGATGTATCATTACCGCCACGCCGCTTGTTGACACGGTGCGCTCGTTTCAAGGCGATAGCTGTGTCGACACGCTCGACCGATCACGCCTGCTTCGTGTCGGCACCCCTCAACTGTTTCATCGCGAATCGCTTTTGACCGCATTCAACCACCTCGATTCTCTGAGCAATCCCCCAACCGATGAGGCGATGCTTATGAAGGCGGCGGGTGTCGAGGTCGGCTTTGCCTGGGGCGATCCGCTCAATTTCAAGATTACCACCCCCGAAGACCTTCATTTGGCGGAGGCCCTTTTTGCCCGACAATCCCGCTAACCGAGAGCGCTGTGACTGGGCCGGAAACGATCCCCTCTACTGTGACTATCACGACAACGAGTGGGGCGTCCCGGTCCATAACGACCGCAAATTATTCGAAATGCTTATTCTCGAAGGATTTCAGGCCGGTCTGAGCTGGATCACGATTCTTCGAAAGCGTGAAGCGTTCAGAAAGGCATTCCGCCGTTGGGACTGGAACGAAGTGGCGCGTTTCACCGATAAAGATGTCGAGCGGCTGCTTGGGGATTCCGGTATAATCCGCAACCGACGCAAAATCGAAGCGGCAATCAGAAACGCCCAAGCTTTCGAACGCGTACGCAAAGAGTTCGGCACGTTCGACCGCTACATCTGGCGCTTCACCGACGGCAAAACACTTCGCCCCGCCAAACGCGCAACCTGTTTCGCGGAGCTTCCTACGCACACCCCCGAATCCGACGCCATGAGCAAAGACCTGAAAAAACGGGGTTTTTCGTTTGTGGGAACCGTAATCTGCTATGCGCACATGCAAGCAACGGGAATGGTTGATGATCATCAAGCCCAGTGCTTCAAGGCACAAGGGAGCCACTGCTGAATTATGAGCACCTAATCTATGATAGTCGGTATATTTCTCGGTCTGACCGCAGCCACTTTTCAGTCATTATCGTACCTGTTCACCCGCTGGTTCGTGACTACGTATGATCGTAGCGCCGTTCCTCTGCTCATAATGGGGCATATTTTGATGGGTACGCTGTCGCTTGCGGCACTGCCTTTTCTGTGGCCTTCCTCCATGCCTCCCCCGCTCTCATACCTGCCCGCGCTGGCACAGGCGACCCTTTTTTACCTGATTGGGCAATCAGCACTCACAATCACGCTTCAACGCACGCAGGCCTCGCGTCTTGCTCCGCTTTTAGGCACAAAGGTTCTCGTTCTCGCCATGATCAGCATGGTCTTTTACGACACCGTGCTTTCCGCCAACCAATGGTTCGCCGTCTTGCTGAGCGTTACGGCGGCGACGCTCTTGAGCCGCATTGGTGGGGCAATTTCCCCCGGGGCTCTTGCCGGCATTGCCATTGCGTGTATTGGCTACTCACTGTCAGATATTAATATTCGTCGTTTGGTACTCACATTCACCGATCTTAGCTTGGCCCATGCAACGTCACTCGGTGTGTGTCTGATCTATTTAATCAGTGGGGGGATTGCGCTTTTCGGCATATCACGTAAGTATACCCGCACGATGTGGGTTCATGCCGTGCCGTACGCGCTTTCGTGGTTTGCCGGTATGTTTTTCTTGTTCGGCACCTTCGCAACGATCGGTGTTGTCTATGGGAATATTGTCCAGTCGAGTCGCGGACTCATTTCCATCGTTCTGGGTGTGGTAGTGGCACGCGCCGGCTTCGTCACCGTCGAACAACACGCCGGCGCGGGAACAACAATACGCCGAACGACCGCGGCCATTCTCATGATCACGGCTATCGTGCTCTTTTACCTGGGTAAGCGATAACTATGAAAATCGGCTACGCTTGTATCAATAGAAGCCTCGACTGCTCGTCCGCCTCGACATTCCGGCTCGCTTCATACTCCGAAGAAAGGTTCAGAGAAACGGTAGCAAGCAACCTTTGTTGCCTAGAGCGAATCTTTCGGTGGAATGAAGAACATGACCTTCGCTTTTTTCGCATTTCCTCCGACCTTATACCCTTCGCTTCGCATCCGGTCTGTGGCGTACGATGGTGGGAAGAATTCGCGGCGAAATTCGCGCGACTCGGCGCCTTTGCCAAGCGACATGGATTCCGAATATCAATGCATCCCGACCAGTTCATCGTGCTCAACTCACCCCGACCCGAAGTCGTGGAGCGCAGCATTGCGGAATTGGTGTACCATGCGCGCGTACTTGACGCCATGAAGCTGGGGGCGTCGGCGAAAATCCAACTTCACGCGGGTGGCGCCTACGGGAATCCCCACAAAGCGCTCGATCGTTTCGTCCAAATATATAAAACACTTCCGGACACGGTCAAAAAACGACTGGTCGTCGAAAACGACGACCGGGTGTTCTCCCTTCGAGATGTCTTGTATGTCAACACTAAAACCGGCATCCCGATTCTTTTCGACACCTTTCACCATGCCTGTCGCAATAATGGGGAAACGCTCGAAGAGGCCCTGGTGGAGGCCGGCAACACCTGGCGCAAACGCGACGGTATTCCCATGATCGACTACAGCACGCAAAAAGCCTACGCGCCCCGCGGCGCCCACACCGAATCGATCGATCCCGATGATTTCGATCGCTTTGTCCAACGCACGGCTCATCTTGAATTCGATATTATGCTCGAGATCAAAAACAAAGAGGCCTGTGCGCTCCGCGCACTCGAGATTGCACGCACTCATCGCAAGGTTGAATGAGCCGTGGAAATAATTTCGGTTTCGGGTAGCGTTCCGCACCGGAGTTACTCCCATCACCGTGGCCCTCAAAGTGACCCCCGGTCGTACCCCGGGGCGGACCTGCCGTAATTCGCCGGATTCCAATATATTCGCAATGTTCGCACCATTCGACCGGGCGTATCCAAACGCTTAACTTGACGTCAAGCTCCCCGGCATTACCTTCCTGCGCACTTCCGAGCTTGCAATCAAGCGTACCCGGCAAACCGATCCGCAGGGTAATGCACCGAAAAGCGGCGCCGTTGAACATTGTGCTCCCTTATCCGAAATCATCCCCCGCCGGCGCCTTCCCCCCCTGACATACGATTGCTCACTTTTCATACCACCCGTCCTCATAACAGAGAGCCAGAAGAGTGCGGCGGCGAAAAAGGTAGGATTCGAGTGCCTTCCGGAATTCGACATCTCCATCGACCGCAATGCCATGTTCTCGCGCGTATTCCAGGAGATCTCTCGGAGCTTGATCAAGTTGCTTGGGTGCAACCGCCGGTGCTTGCGTCAAATTCGCGTAGTTCCCTATACTGCCGTTCACCAGACGCAAAACACCAACGGGTGGGCGTTTGTTCGGCGGGAGTAGCCCCAGAAGAAAAAAGGTATCCGAAAACAGCAGAATAGCTCTGACCGGTGAAGCGTCGTATTGATGGCTATGGAAGTACTTGAGCAACGGATAGGCCAGGTGCTTGAGCGCGTGATCATCGATGGAAGACGCGATCGTAGTGATATAGTTTTTCAGTGAACTCCCGGCATCGTTCAACCGGGAGTGATTGATTATTTCCGGTATGGTCATGCCCAGTCCATATATTGCCTGAGCCAGTTTTTTCCGTTCTATTGCCGCGCCAACCACCGATAGGACGTACGATATCGATACGGTGAGTACGATGGTAGCGATGAAAGTTGCCGCGGTAGCCATGAGAGTCCAGGGGTAATTCGCCGGCACGATATCGCCATACCCCAGACTGGATATGGTAGTATTTACAAAGTATACTTTTTGAATCCACTCGACCGGTTGACCGGTCGTACTGTTCATAACCGAATGTGGATTCGCCGCGAAAACCGTGAACAGTCCGAGTCCGATGAAAGCATACCAGATGACGATACTTCCAAGAAGCATAAACGGGCCGGTGAACGCAAGCACGCCATGGATTGGGCGCCGCGCATGTATAAAGAGAAGCGCTCTCCACAATAGACGGGTCCATGTTCGCGATATCGGCCCCGCTCCCCGCGTACTAAAAACGGTAATGAATACGTCAACTACAGTCACCAAGACGAGTAGCGGCCCAAGTATATAAGCTAATATCGCCATCATTCATGTCCCAACCCGGCATAGTCGGTCCCCAAAAGGGTTACCGCCAAAAGTTTTTTCGAGGACGGAAGCTTTTCACCCCGCATCTTCGGTGGAGTCTTTCTCTGAGATGATTGTCTCAAGCAGCCTTCGCAAATCGGTAATATCGCCCCGCCGATTACCCACGTCGTAGATAAATTGGCGCCGGGGCTCCTTTTGCGTCACCTGAAACCGCTCATCGAAAGACTGACCGGCCGCCCCCCAGCCGAGGGTCTTTATCCGGAACTATCAGCAACTTTCGGACCGTATCGGCAACATTTCCGACATGGGTTTTCGCTTCTACGCAACTGATATTCATTGACGTTTTTTGGGCCACTCTTAACAGATTGGGATTAAAATGCTTACATCCTTACGCTGAGGACGGCATCGGATACGAGTCGGCAAGTAATGTTCCATGAGATAGGGTTCGGGGCATCAGGCCGGGTCGGGCCGTGAGCGGCATCCTATGGTTGGCCTGACCTGGTGCGGCGCCGCAAGCTACCGCAACCGGGTATCGCGCAAGGAGGGGCTGAATTTCTGCTACGATGAAACGGACTGGACCAGTAACTTCTCCGCCGACGGGTATCGCCCGTCGACTGATGCGTAGTATAAACTTGTCGCCTTCGATACGTGCACTTGGCCGGGTCATGGTGTCGTGCGTCGATTTACACTGTCCTTGCAGAGAACCATACCCGTCATACCTATGTGTGTAAGCCGAGCAGTCCCCTCCGCCGAGTTCGAGCACCCCTTTCCGGGTTGCCGCTTACGCGTGCGTTTTGTCTCTAAACACCTTCAAAAGGAGGCCTTATGAAACCCTACAACCTAACACTTCTGTTAATGACCGCGGCCGCGCTTCTGAGTTCCTGCACGACCGGCTTCACTCATCGTACCCGCCTAAAGATCAGCGAGAGCGACGTTGATATCGAGCGGGTGCAATTCTATACCAACAAGAAAATTGTCCTTCGACGAGACGTGCGGCGGGATGAACGGGTAAGGACGACTAAAGGGGGTAAACTTACGGTAGAGAACGGCAGGGTAGTGGAAACGGTACGGATCGGGCGCAAAACCCCTGGTGTATGCACGGCGGTCACCGATACTACGTTAATACTAAGGGTCGGCGAGAGCGAATCGTCGGTGCTGCAATTTCGCCGCGAGGGTGACGACTACGTACTTGACCGCGGAACGGCTTCTAAAAACCAGGTTCTATTCGAAAGCCGTACCTACGAGGTGCTGCGCGGAGCAGAATGCGCTCTTCGGATCAAACGATCGGATGATTTCGACACGCGGCGGTCCCGACGACGCGTGCGAGGGTTGCGGCTTGCAACGGAATAGGTAAATATGGTGTCCGAGCGCGGAATCCATATAATGCACCTTAAAATAACTTAGCTTGGCGTATCCAAAACCAAAAAGGTTTTTTGATTTTAATATCATCTGGAGTTTTGGGTGAAGCCGCAAGCCGGAGCCCAGAGGCCAACTGAAGAAGGTGGCGTTGACGACTCACATATCTACGCTTTTTCGCGGATGATATGCGGAAAAAATCTAAATAGGTCGATTTTCACTTTCGTTCTCAAGCTTAAGGGGTTTTGCCCCGTACGGGGGGCGCCAATCCATTTGCAGTTCTTGGGTGGTCTTTCGCGGTGAATCACATAAGGCGAGTACTATAATTCATCTTCGCCCCTCATCGCCTCGCCTCCCGGCGCTCTTGTATAAAAAAGTTATTTTTATGGTATACCACTCCATGCCGATTAGCGCATTCAGAGAGTGGTTTCTCCACGAAAAAAAATTTTTAGTCTCAACCCTGATGGGAGGTATATGTCTTCCGAGCGTGTCCCTATTACTCAAAATGGCTACAATGAGTTGCTTGAAGAACTGGAAAAGCTCAAAAAGGTCGAACGCCCCAATGTCATCAAACGAGTGGCGGAAGCACGATCACACGGCGACCTTTCAGAAAACGCCGAATACCATGCCGCCCGCGAAGAACAGAGCCATATTCAAAGCCGGATCAATTTTCTGGAAGATCGCATAGCTCGAAGCGATATTATTACGATAGATACGGCAAATTCGGAAACGATAATTTTCGGCTGCACTGTC
>WJJU01000743.1 GCA_014729595.1 Chitinivibrionales bacterium | reverse complement strand
GGCTCCGGCGAAGGCAACGAGAAAAAGTGCTTCCCGTTTTCGACCAACACCCGCCGACGAACACTGTCCAGATACGCGTTGGAAAGCTGAAATCTGTTTACCGGCGAGAAAAGCTGCGCCGTAGTTTCAAAAACAAGACATGCTATACATACCGCCGGCAGTGCCGCATGGTTTGCTTTTTTGGGGCGTTGGTTCATGATTGGCTATGAAGGTTTGATTGTAGTACCCGCAGTCGGGGCTTGGCATGCGTTGCTTTGTCCATGTCGTCTTATCATACCTTTTGGAGAGCAAGATCGACAACCCTTGCTCCCCAATGCCAAAAGAGTCATTATTGCTGTGTATTGCGACGTACCGCGGTGCCGTGAGCTTGTCGAATCGCTTTCGAGTGCCCCGCGCTCACAACACTCGCAATGACCCATGGGAAAGGTTTTCTTGGTATTCGCATGGTCATTTCGAATGCCGCAATGAGCATCGTTACCGCTATTAAGTCACTTTAGGTAACTACCGCGAGAAATAATGCATCTCGACATCGAGATCACGAAAAAGTTCGTGCCCTCCGTTCTTCCCTCAGCTTCTCGCTCTCCCCTATTTTTCCGCTCGGAAAATACTTCAGGAATGCAAGGAGTGGTGAACCGCCGGCGCCCGCTGCGCCTTATGGCTCTCAACAACCACTTTCGTCTCCTTGGAAGGTCGCCGCTCCCCATCATTAGGGGCCAAAGGCCTTTGTAATTCCGGCTTCCGGGGCGCTTCACGGATCATCGCCGTACTCAACCGAGCATCGGGAATGAATGCCTGCACCTTGCGCACCAGGTCGCCTCTATTGGCTATCGATGCCGAAGCGATGATACTTTGTATGTCTTGCAGGGTTGTTCCATTACGCGCTTCGCGCATCGCTCGCCGTATCCCCGGATGTGAAGTCTTACTCGGTACCTCGCCGTCGTTCCAAAGCTCTTCGTACATTTTCTCACCCGGTCGAAGGCCCGTGAAAACGATATCGATGTCTTCGTACGGCATAAAACCCGCAAGTTTTATAACATCCTCGGCAAGCTCGCGGATCTTGATTGGATTACCCATATCCAAGATAAAAATGTCGTCCCCCGTCCCCATCGCCATCGCCTGAAGCACCAGCCGCACGGCTTCGGGAATAGTCATGAAATAGCGCTCTATCTCGGGGTGGGTGACCGTAACCGGACCACCCTTTTGTATTTGCTTAAGCAAAAGCGGTATCAAGCTGCCGTCGCTACCAATCACGTTACCGAATCGCACGGTTGTGAAAATGGTTTTCGAGTTTTTTGCCACCTGATGCACAACCTCTTCGGCAATGCGCTTTGAAGCGCCCATTAGATTCGTCGGCTTGACCGCCTTATCGGTCGAGATCATGACAAAGTTGCGCACCCCCACGGCATCCGAAATGCGTGCGATATTTTGCGTACTTACGACATTGTTACCGATAGCCTCTTCGGGGTTGAGTTCCATCAGTGGAACATGCTTATACGCGGCCGCGTGAAAAACCGTACTTGGCTTATACTGCGACATAACCGCGCGTGTCTTATCGTAGTTACAGAGATCGCCCACTACATACACCATGTCTATCCTTTTTTCGCGGGCGATGTCCTGGATTTCTTGCTGTAAAAAGAAAAGGTTGCTTTCCGCCTTATCATACACGATCACCCGTACCGGCTCCAACCCTAGTATCTGCCGTACCAGCTCAGACCCGATGGATCCCGCTCCCCCGGTAACCATAACGCACTGCCCGGAAATACGTTTGCCGATATCCGGGGTGTCCACATCTACCGGCACACGCCGCAAAAGGTCCTCCGCCCGCACTTTGCGCACTTGCGAAACACTCACTTTGCCGTCGATTATTGCTTGATTCCCAGGAATAGTGCGGTATTCAACCCCATGAATCTCTCGCGCGCGTTCGCATTGCGCAATTACTCGTTTGAGTTTATCGCCCACCAATCGCGCGATCGCAATGATTATGACTTCGACATGCTTTTGCTCGACTTTTTCTTCAAGGTTCTCCAGCGGCCCGTATATCGGCACGCCAAGCATGGTCTTGCCGATCCGTGTGGGATCATCATCCAAAAATGCCACGGGCCGAAGCGAATGCTTATTTTGGGATGATAGTTCGCGCACCAGCGACTCCCCAACCGTGCCGGCCCCAATGATCAGCAACCGCTTGGCGGGTTGCACATCCCTCCCGAAAGTCCCCGACCGTCGCAACTGCATAACCATTCTGTACGAATAACGAATAAAGCCAATACTGTTCAAGCAGATAAGACAATCTATGAGCAATATTTCCCGCGCGTATACACTTCGACCCACGAACCGTGAAAACACCAGCAGCCCAAGGGTGGCGGTCAGATTGGCCCCAACAAGTTTCGTACACGACACAAAGCTGAATTTTCGCCACATCTCCGTATACAACCTGAACCCGACAAACACTACCGCTTTCGTGCATACGATCGCCGGAAGCAGTGTGACGATACGCCTACTCTGTGCGGCGGTGACGGCAAAATCGAAACGAAGCAGATAGGCTAAAACAAAGCTTGCCGCAACAGCCGCGCAATCGCTACCGAATACAATGCGACGATTATATCTTTTAAGAAACACCCGTCCCGCACGATCTAAACGCTTTATTGCCTTTTTCATAAGCTCCCACCAGAATTCCAGCTCGGATTCTCCGGCTTTTGTAGAAAGATGCAGTATAGTCAACGGTGCACTAAAACATGGAGAAACAGACTGCCACTATTGTACCACGGCGGTCGGTGGGTAGTCAAAGGTTTTTTGTAGTTTTTCACAAAAACTTGCCATGTAGGTTGGACCGAAAAAGCGAAAATTCACGACATAAAACGATTGCCGATCAACTTACAACGAAAAAGGCCCAATCCTAAGATCGGGCCATAAATGATTCCTTCTATTGGGTGTGAATTGAATATTACATATCTGTAGTTAACGCGAAGGCGCTATGATTTCACCCGCTTATTGCCTTTTTCCGTCAAGCTGATTTATATGCAAAATCCGACCTCGGCACTTAACCTATGCCGTCGCGAACCCGCGAAAACTCACCGGTGCCT
>WJJU01000742.1 GCA_014729595.1 Chitinivibrionales bacterium | reverse complement strand
ACCCGCTGCTGCTGCCCTCCGGAAAGCTCATTTGGACGATGGGCGATTTCATCTTTCAAGCCTACCTTTTCAATAAGGTCATGTATCTTTGCGGAAACTTTGTTTTTATCTATTGCTCCGGGACGGAAAACAAGCGGCAACTCTATATTCTCGTAAACGTTTAGCACGGGAATAAGATTGAAGCTCTGGAATATAAAGCCTATTTCCCTATTCCTGAATTCGGATTGTTCATCGTCATTCAGCCTATGAACATCCCGATCATTAAAAAACACTTTCCCTTCGTCGGGAGAATCAAGGCAACCGAGAATATTCAACAACGTGCTTTTCCCCGAACCCGAAGGTCCGGCGATGCTGACGAACTCACCGGATGTTATCGCTATTGTAACATTTTTCAGCGCATGCACCTTTGCTTTGCCCGTTTTATATATTCTTTCTATTCCTTCCAGTCTCAGCATTTCTTCCATTACTGTACTCCCCTTACAATTTACTCATCGCGTATGGCTTCTATCGGATTCCATTTTGCCGCAATACTTGCAGGATACAGAGCGGCAATTAGGCTCATTCCAACGGCAAATGAAAATACATACACCATAGATGTAATGCTCACCGCCGGATGCAAATCGATGCTCACGCTGGAACCGGGTGGAACTATACTAATTCCCACAATGTTCAAAATTGCAATGATTACCGAGGCGATAAGCACCCCAGCAGCGCCACCGATTGTTCCAAGAATCAAAGACTCAAATACAAATAGCTTTTTTATGTCATTTCTCTTGATTCCCATCGCACGCATCATACCGATTTCATTTACTCGTTCAAAAACAGCCATTATCATAGTGTTCACAATTGCGGTGGTAACCATTATGAAAAATATCACAACGACCAAGTTGGCAAAAACTTCCTGAAATATGATTACTATTGAGAATAGCTTTGCTACTTCATCCCAGAAATGCAGCTCAACATCCAATTTTGTGGCGGTAGCTTTCAGCTTTTCGTAGACCTTTCTGCTGTCTGCCAAAGTGGCTCCGGCCCTCACGGCCAATTCGGTCGACTCTCCGGCCATGTCGAGGAAATTTCGCGCCGTCACCAAGTTAAGATATGCCATTTTGTTACCGATTCCCGGAAGAATGGATTCAAAGACACCTACAATCTCTACCTCTTTCATATTCATAGATGAATTCCTGTCATTTCCAACGATCAGAATAGTATCGCCGACTGATACATTCATTCCGGTAGCCAATCCTTTGCTCAGCACAATCTCATCGCTGCGCTCATCGGAGAGATATCTTCCCTCGAAAATTGATTTCTCTATAAGTGGACAAACTTCTTTCTCTTTTGCCGGCTCTATCGCCACAGCTTTGAAAACAGTGCTGCTTTCGTCATTCGGATACAGTAATCCTCCAAAATGGATCCTTCGAGCTATTAGAGCGCCTTGTCGTAACAGTATATTCTCGATTTCTCCGTCTTGCTGAATCGTTATATCAAGGGGCGATATGTCGGTTCTTTCAACATAACCTGTTTTGTGTATTTGAAAATCACCGGTAAGTCCTTGGGTCACGTTTTTTATAATGGCGGTTTGCGCCGCACCAATCATAGCGCGCGCCATCATACTCGCGAGCACGCCTATAAGTATGGTGCCCAGGGTAATCAAGGTTCTTTTTCTATTCCGCGCTACATTTTTTAGCGCCATTCCGGCAAACTTCCACATCCATGTATCCCTTCTCCAGCGACGACAACACCGAATCTACTTTGATGTTCTCTTCAAAACAGAAAGCGTGCTATTAGAGCCGCGGCATGAGACTTATAGAGGTTTCCGTACTGAGAATAGCCGTTGCCGGCCAGTACTTTACTATAAGCCAATGATAGAATAAATGTTTCTACGAATTTATAATCTATATAGCCGCTTGTTACGGCACTGCGGTCATTGAGAGCCGTTACAGTCAGACTACGCAAGTCTACTCTGTTGAAAATTTCACCGATACGGATTTGAAGGGCCAGGTAATCGCGGTTGAGAAAATAGGGTGTATAATAGGTAGAGATGCCCATCGCTTGGCCGAAACCTCGCCCTACCATGCTTGAAAGCAGTTCCCTCTCGGCGGCTTTTTCTTCAGATGATATACCCGCATTACCCTCTAACCTTTCGATCGCCGAGCGAGCAGAATCGACGCTCGAATATGCAGCTTCTATTGAACGAAAGAAACCTCTACGATTCTCATTCGAACATCCTTCTCCGTTTCGCAGATATTCCACTATCGCCGTTAGACTCACCGCTCTTTGCAAAACGTATGATATTCCAATCAGCGCAAACGGAAAGAATCGCTCCTTTTCGTAGAATTTTTCTCCAGTATTTGTAAAAAATGTGTAGTCACTTCCATTTTTCCAACCTATATCGGTATATACGCCTAAATATATCGGTGTCATGAAATTCGCCGAAGCGGCGAGGAGTGGAGATTCGATTTCACCGTTGCTTTTGATTTTTTCATACACAAAAATGGAAAGATCCAAACTTTTTATAAGTACGGCCGTCTTTGCCGCCAGAGCGCTTGCTTTATAATCGAATCGATTATCGAATCCCACCAGATCGGGTTGATATATTAATTTAGCACTAAATACATCATTCGGTGTAAACTCCAATTTTGCAATGATTGCCCCTTCTTCTTTAGTCATCGGTACGTCGGGGTATTGTTTAGGATTTATCACATCCAAAGGATTGAAAACCATGCCATTTCCGATCACTACTCGTTCCTTACCAATAACCGCATAGATGCTTCTATTGATAAGAGCATCGATGTAGAACTCATCCGCAACAAGATAGCTGCTACCATTTTTAACCATTTTTTCATATTTGCTCGTATTGAACTCACTCATGTAGCTGAATTCGCCCCGGAATTTGCATGCGAATCCAAGTTTCGAGAAAAATCGCCTACACGATACGGAGAGCCCAAGCTTGAAGTTCTCGTACGGTAAATTTTTCACATTATTTCGATTCAGTAATGATTCTCTATTCACTTCATCATACGACAGTCTTAGGTTTGCTTCAGCCGAAAAGTTGAAAGACGTTTCATCACCCCAAAGCCCAAAGACCCCAAGTAGCGAAACAATGATAACCTTTGTATAAAGCGCCGTACGCCGTTCCCTGTTCAACATAGAGGCAATTCTTAATTTGGGTGAAAATCGGAGATTGCGTCCAATCTACCAATATGAGCGACGTCATTGTTTTCCGCGGCGGATGTAATTCTTTGTGAACAAATTATCATCAACCGCTATATTCGTTTTAAGCTTGGTGAAATTCATTATGGAATACTCCGTCGTATCCACCAAAGCATTTCTCATAACAAATTGCATCGGCCGCCGATTGTCGAATTCTCGAAACTCCATT
>WJJU01000741.1 GCA_014729595.1 Chitinivibrionales bacterium | reverse complement strand
GGATTATTGGTATTTTGCTTAGCTGTATTGCCTCTGTTTCAATCCACGCGCCCGTGAAGGGCGCGACCCCATATTTGGATTACGGGTTCTGCAGGCACCGGTTTCAATCCACGCGCCCGTGAAGGGCGCGACCGTTTTCTAGCGCCAGGACTCTTGTTTTGCAAGTTTCAATCCACGCGCCCGTGAAGGGCGCGACAGACGGTTTAAGGCGTTGGTATGGCTCTTTTTTTGTTTCAATCCACGCGCCCGTGAAGGGCGCGACTATAGAAGTATAACTTATTGTAATTCAAGGGGGCTACAACGGGTTTCCGCGAACCGCCGTGCGGATGGTTGGGTAAGGTACGCGATTGGCGAGGGATTTAAAAGAACCTGTTGAAAATCAAGGGCTTATGTTATGCGCGAACCTCCCGGGCAGTGTATGGTCGCTTTCGGTTCGCGCTGGGGTTACTGCGCCGTTTCCGCGACAAAATGGCGTGAAATACATGGGCGCTTAAGCTTCTAATCGCTTTGTGTTGAGCTTATTGAACGAATCTGAATGGGCGGCTAAACTTATTTAATGTTGTCGGCTTGGTCGTAACCTCGCCGCGCCCGGCGAACAACAAGGCAGAAGAACCTGTATCGCGCGCCCGGCCGGCAGGAGCATTTATGAACCGGCTTCTAAATAACTAACGGACCTTCGGGGTCATATGATGCCTTGGCGCCAACATGCTCGATGCGGTTCCGCCAGTTTTTACCTAAAAGTAATAGCGAAGACTATCTTCTTCATGATCGATCGTCTTTTCCAGTTGATCTTTAAAATTTGCCCACATGGCGGGATCCACGAGACATTCGAATACCGAGTTCTGTACGCGTTGACCACGAGAAACGGACTACAGGTAACGGTGCCGAATGTAATTATTCCCTCTATTGTATGCACAGGTAACGAAAATCGCGTTTCCTTTTCTACACGAATCACAACATTGGTACCTTTTTTAGATATATATGCCCCTTGTGTCGTCACATAGAGTGTGTTTCCATGTTTCTTCATGTCGCGGTATCCTTTATGGAAAGCGATTCTCCGATGCGCCGAAGGCGATAGCCCTTTGCATGAGGGATATCGGGAAGACAGATAGTCAGCATGGAACACTGCGTGCATCGTTTGTCTTTTATGGGTGGTGGGACTTGCTTATTGGTAAACATTTGATGAACTTTATCTATAAGTTTGACAGTCTCCTCTCTAAGTGCATCGTCGAATGCCACCGCCATGCGACGACGGGTTTTGCCGTAAAAAAGTGCTCCATACGGAATCGCAATACCCAACATTTCTTCCAAACAAATCGCTTGTGCACAGAGTTGGACGGCATCGCAATTGTTTTTTTCCGGCTTGCCCTTCTTGTATTCTATCGGGAAAGGGATCCATGTATCCCTGTGTCCCGTAAGATGTACACCATGTGGTGATGCATGAAATTCTACTACATCCGCTTGCCCGCAAATCCCATACACAAGGGACCTGAGCCTCAACCCTCTCGAAATAATTGTGTCGCCGCGTGATTCGGAATTTTGCTCGTGAACACGTTCGTGAAGGAGGCGCCCTTTCGCGGTTAAACGGTTTTCTTCCCATGATTGTTCAACATGTATTAGTGCGCATTGCCTTTTGCAAAAGAGATAATGCTGCAATGCGGAAATCATGATACAGTCGGATTCGGTATACATAGTAACGGTCCAATATTCAGCTTGGATCATCATGCTGTGAGCTGATTGATTTGCTATTTGTGCCAATAGTCATGGAAATAGGAACAGGTCGATTGAGCCAACGGCACCGGTTTCGCATCGCACGCGCACGGTAACCGGGCCGCCGGCTCAAACTGCTTTTCCCCGCACCTTTTAGCCAAATAGCTTTGAGTAGTCGTCGGCATCGGTTATCTCATACGTGGTGACACGCTCCGCCCAGGTATCCGGTTTGAATTCAACCGCGTAGTCATCGAAACCGCGTGGTGGTCGGTCGTGTTGCGAACATTGTAGCTTTCTCACAAGCACGGTGAGTGGCTCATAAACGATCTTCCGTGATTCGAGTCGTCTTTACCGGTAGCATAACGCTCGACGGGACTCGATACGGCGGGGGATACAAGCGAGATGCCGTCGTATACGATGAAGGTAGATGCCGCCGGCAATCGTCCCGATACCTACCGTGTGCTCGCACCGGCCAACGACCTATCGGGACTCACTTACCTGTTTCGTAGACCTTTTTCCCGAATAGTATCGCTATAAGCGAGCGGCGATACAATCCGTGCCGCGGCAATCAGGGTAACATCCGGCGGTGGAAAAGCACCAAGCAGAATGTTCAATACAAAAAACGCCGTGCGTCCTAATGTCGTAAGCCGGGCGGAAAGGTGAAATGCGTCGCGTAGAAGGGCCAATGCCGGGTAGCGCAAGGGCGCGCCGCCGGCGTGAAAGGCTCGGGGCCGAACGTGGTAACATATATAGCTACCGCCGAAGAAGCGGCATGGTTGGCGGTTCCGGAGGATGCGATTTTTGAAATTATCTGGAAGTAATCACCGTAGAACAGCCCTTCAATTCCCGGCATGTCCATAAAAACATGCCGTCCCGCGGAGTTAACCTAATCAAAGGCCTCTTCGAGATAGGTTCATGCTTTCGCACGGACCGGTTGTGAACCCTTGAGTTTCTTTATTTTTGGTATTTTTTTGCGATACCGAAGTTTTGTATGCTTTAAGCGTTCCCCTAACGATATTCAAATGCAACCGACTGATTGGCTTGCTCTTTATTCAATCGTCCTGTCTATCCACCGCGGCCTTCGTATTCCCGGCCAAAGCTTTTTCCCCTCTTGTCCTCCTTTCGCAGCAAGTGCCGCGCTACCGGTGGCGCAATCAGGCACGAGGCTATCGACACCGCCGTCATTGCCGTGTATACGGTCGCGGTCACGGTTTCCGGGGCGCTTGCGCGGGCGTGATTCATTACTATCATCGTTATTTCGGCTCGCGGTATCAGGCTTGCGCCAAAGAGCAACGCGTCTTTTCGGCCCAGAACGACCGCGCCGGGAATAAAAGCTCCCACCACTTTCCCGCCGACCGCGCCGATCAGCAAAATCGCGGCAATCGCCGGAAAGCCGGTCCCGTGTCCCAATTTGAGGCTCATCCCTATGTAAATAAAAAAGAACGGCGTAAACAGTTCATACAGGGGATCGAACGACGCATCCAGTGCCACCGCCTCGGGATCGCGGCTGAATGCCAGACCGGCGAAAAAGGCACCCAAAGCAATGGAGAAACCCGCAATGCCCGCGATCGCCGCAATGATCAGGCCCATGGACGCTACGCTCAGCATGGGGTCGGGTCCATGTTCCAGGTTCGTTAAGCCCGCCGTGATTGGCCCTTCGAGATAGCGGGCAAAGAGAACGCAGAGAAGTGAAAACGCGGCCATGCGCACAACAAACAACAGTGTTGTGGCAAAAACCGTTCGGGCGACCGCGCCGTCGGCTTGACCGGTGATTATCGGAAACATCGCGAACAAAAGACCCATCAACACGATACTTGACACATCGTCCAACTCCGCGACATCCAGCAACAGTTGTCCGCGTGACGTGTTGATCTTTCCACCTTCCCGCCAAGTACCGACCGTCACCCCCACGCTGGTTGCGGTCATTGCGACACCAATAACAATGCTCGCCGCGGCCTCGAGCCCAATAAGATAGTAGGCTGTCGCATAGCCGGCGAGCCCGCTGATCAAAACGTTTCCCGACCACACCAGCGACGCCTGCCCGAGTTTTCCCGCAAGTCTCGCAAGCTTCGACTCCATGCCGATTCTAAAAAGAAGTATCGCCACCCCCAGTTCGCTGAGGAATCGAAGCGTTTCTTCGGTGTTGTCATTCAGCAATCCGAGTGGCTCGGCCGTCAGCCGCGTTACCAAGCCCACCATGATCCACACGGTCAAAGGCGGCATCCCGACACGACGAGCCAACGCTTTGCCCAGCAGAGCAAAAGGAACCAGGAGGCCGACCAGCAATAGCGTTAACGCATGCCCCGTGTTCGCTATACCCATAAATCCGTTTTCTCTCCCCCTCCCGTGCTTCCCGCCCATCTTTGGGAACCGGTTTTATTGAACAAAATCTGCGCGGGCTACAAGACGGCTTGCCCGCATGCTTTCCGATGAGTGGCAACTAGAGTCCGGGTTTTAGCGAAAGCGAAATATATGCCATTCGCTGGAGGGGTAAATGGGGAAGAGAAGGGGGGCTTTAAAATCTGCGCCCCGCTTTCGCTTTCGCCGGGAAAAAAGTCGTCGCTTCGCTCTTCCGCTTCATACTCGGCATTATCCAGGCGTAGTTCCGCTTCACTTCTATGTATGGGTGCACAACGCCACCCCCCCCCCCCCCGCACGGGTCTTCGGTGCGGGGTAGAGGGATGAGGCGAGCCACTAGCTCACTAAGCGGTTACTTCTCAGCGGTGTGTACGCTTATGTTGGCGCGTATGGGAATAAAGAATGCCCGCGGGGCGGTTTCACCTACACCGCCGTCCGGCTTGAGACGTCGCCTCGGGCCGAAACCGCGATTTGGGGCTGTGGCATAATATTTGCAAAATATGCCCCCCTCTTCGCAAAGGCGGCGAACCGTGCGTCACTGCCGCAAATGGATTCGCGGAGGCGGAAGGAGAATACGATGAAACTCGAGAAGTTGCGAAGTCTGACACTACGGGCCGACACCAAAATTGTTT
>WJJU01000740.1 GCA_014729595.1 Chitinivibrionales bacterium | reverse complement strand
ATGGCTTTCGGGAAACGGCCCGGAGTCCGATATTGTTGTCTCGACTAGGGTAAGGGTGGCGCGCAACCTCGCCGGTCGCCGCTTCCCGTATCGGGCTTCGTTTTTTGAGCGATCGTCGGTTTTCGATGAGGTTTCAGCCGCGGTGCCGGCGCTTCCGGCGGCGAAAGGGCTCCAGTGTCTAAATTTTGATTCTCTGGGAAAACTGGAGCAAGAGCTTTTAGCTGAGAATCGTGTCGTCAGCCCGGATATGCTCAAGTTGGAGGGTGATCGTGGTGTTGCGTGTGACTCTTCGTGCCGCATGAGTATCATGATCAACGAAGAGGATCACATTCGGGTTCAGTGCATGGATGCCGGCCTTCGTGCCGAGGATCTTTGGGAGAGTGTTGATGCGTTGGATGATGGTTTGGGCGAACGGCTTTTGTATTCGTATGACAGCCGGTTGGGTTTTTTAACTTGCTGTCCGACCAATGCGGGGACGGGCTTAAGGGTATCGTTTCTGCTGCATCTTCCCGGGCTGGTCTTGACTAAAACCATCGATCAGGTTCTTCAGGGGGCCAGTCAGATGGGCATTTCGACGCGCGGTTTTTTCGGGGAGCATTCGGAGGTCGTCGGCAATTTTTTTCAGCTTTCGAATCATGCGACGATGGGAGCGGATGAGCGTGAGTTTCTTGCCAATACCAAGGGAGTGATTGAGCGGGTTATCGGGTTTGAACGCGAAGCCAGAGAGAGAATTGTAAAGGCGGCTACGGCGGAGTTGACGGACAAGGCGTGGCGTGCATACGGTATACTTCAATACGCACGAATGCTTCAGGTACGAGAATTGCTTAATTTAGCATCGGCGCTTCGTCTCGGTGTAGAGTGCGGGGTTTTTGGCGATGCAACAGTGGAGACTATCAATAGAACGGTTCTTATGGCGATGCCGGCCCACCTTCAGCGTTACCGCGGCTCGGAAATGTCCGAAGATGAAATCGCCGCGGCGCGGGCGGAATTGGTTCGCGATATGTTGAGCCGCAAGAGCAGGCGTAGCCGACCATCGCGTCGGACGAAAAAATGAACCGGACCTGCAATCTACGGAGGGAAGGAATAGAACTATTATGGTTAATGGAATGTTTACGGACAGAGTAAAAAAAGTCATGCAGATCGCCCGCGAGGAGTCGGTGCGTTTGGGCAACGATTACGTAGGCACCGAACACTTGCTTCTTGGTTTGGTCAAGGAGGGTGAGGGAGTTGCGGTAGCGGTTTTACGCAGTATGGGCGTAGATTTGGATGAACTCTCGGGCAACATAGAAAAAGCCATCACTTCGACGGGTGGTCAGATGACTATCGGGCAGATGCTGCCGTTTACGCCGCGGGCCAAGAAGGTCTTGGAGATCGCCGCCAACGAAGCACGGTCGATGTCGCACAAGTATATCGGCACCGAGCATTTGCTGCTGGCCTTGATGAAAGACACTGAATCCGCGGCCGCGAATGCCTTGGCCGCCTCGGGGTTGGAGTACGACAAGGTGAAAGAAGAGATCAGTCGTGTTCTTCGCGGAGGCGAGTCCGCCGGGCCTTCGAAAGAGAAAAGCAAGACGCCGTTCTTGGATCATTTCGGCCGGGATTTGACGGCAATGGCGAAGGAGGGGAGACTTGACCCCGTTATTGGTCGCGAGAAAGAGATTGAGCGCGTAGTGCAGATTTTGTCCAGGCGCAAAAAGAATAACCCGGTCCTTATCGGGGAGCCGGGTATCGGAAAAACGGCGATCGTGGAGGGCCTTGCCCAAAAAATCATTGATAAAAGTATCCCGCAGGTGCTCGAAAACAAGCGGGTGATAAACCTCGACATGGCTTCGATGGTTGCGGGGACCAAATATCGTGGCCAATTCGAGGAACGTCTTAAAGCTTTGATGGTCGAGCTGCAAAAGAACGACAACATTATAATTTTCATCGACGAGCTGCACACGATAGTGGGAGCCGGCGGATCCGAGGGAAGTCTCGATGCTTCCAATATCTTCAAACCGGCTCTCTCACGAGGAGAAATCCAATGCGTGGGCGCGACCACGCTCGATGAGTATCGTAAGTACATCGAAAAGGACGGCGCGTTGGCGCGACGGTTCCAGCAGATCATGGTTGATCCGCCCAATGTCCACGAAACCGTCGAAATACTCCGCGGTCTTCGGCATAATTACGAGGAGCATCACAAAGTCAGCTATACCGACAAAGCGATTGACGCTGCGGTACGGTTGTCCGACCGGTATGTTTCCGATCGGTTTCTGCCGGACAAAGCTATTGACATAATCGATGAGGCGGGGGCCCGGAAACGGCTTTCGAGCATGGAAATACCGCCCGAAATCAGAGATGTCGAAAAAGAGATTAACGACGTAATCCGCGAAAAAGAAAAAGCGGTCGGTGAGCAGGAGTTCGAGCGTGCCGCCAAACTTCGTGACAAGCAGGACAAGCTCAAAGGCGATCTGTTGGAAAAGAAAGCCCTTTGGCGTAAATCAAAGGCGGAGGAGCGGTTGGAGGTCGACGAAGATACGATAATCGAGGTTATCGCGACCATGACCGGCATTCCTCTGTCGCGTCTCGAAGAAGGTGAGTCGAAAAAACTTTTGCATTTGGAAGACGTTCTCAGGAAACGGGTTATCGGCCAGGATCCGGCGCTCGAGGCGGTGGCCAAAAGCATAAGAAGATCCCGCGCCGGTTTGCACAGCATCAAGCGTCCTATTGCCTCGTTCATCTTTCTTGGGCCTACGGGAGTGGGCAAAACAGAGCTGGCAAAGACGCTTGCGGAGTCGTTGTTCGATACCGAAGAAGCGTTGGTGCGAATCGATATGTCGGAGTACATGGAGAAATTCGCCGTCTCACGATTGGTCGGTGCACCTCCGGGGTATGTCGGATACGAAGAGGGCGGACAGTTGACCGAAAAAGTTCGTAAGAAACCGTATTCGGTGATTTTGTTCGACGAAATAGAAAAGGCTCATCCGGACGTATTCAACATCTTGCTCCAAATTTTGGATGACGGTGTATTGACGGATGCGTATGGGCGTCATGTTAATTTCAAGAATACTATAATTATCATGACTTCAAACGCCGGTACGCGCGAGGTGAAGAAAACCGGGAAAGTGGGTTTCGGTAAAGAAACGCAACTGACCACCTACGAGGCGATGAAGGCGAAGGTGATGGATGAGCTTAAAAGGCTGTTCAATCCCGAGTTCCTCAACCGTGTCGACGAAACGATCGTGTTCAATCCGCTGGGTAAAGAACAGATTGCCAAGATTGTCGATATCCGCTTGGCCGAAGTTCAGGAGCGTTTGCAGGACCGTCACGTATCACTGAAAATTACCGACAAGGCTAAAGATTGCATCGTTACACAAGGGTTCGATCCCGTCCTTGGGGCACGACCGTTGGCTCGTTCGATCCAGCGACTTGTCGAAGATCGTCTGGCGGAGGAATTCCTAAACGATCGATTCCACGATGGAGATACCATCAAGGTGGAATGTGCGGACAACGAACTTGTTTTTAAGCGGGCGACACCGGAAAGTCCTCGAAAGGGCAGAGCGGAAGAAAAAGAAACGGCGTCGACCTCGCACGGACACAAGTCCGATCGTTAGAGAACGTTCCGTGGTCAGTCGCATCCCGGTGGAAAAGCCGAACCGGGAATGAGGTAATCACGATTTGATCGGTTTTTTTGATGACTTGTGGTCCGGGGGGAGTATGACTTTCTCCGGACCGTCTTTTTTGTGGGATACCGCCCGAATTGTCGGGGGAGCGGTATGAAACCACGCAGATGGGTCGCCGTCCTTGCCGTCGTTCTTTGCATCATCATTATCGCCTTCTTTGGGGCGATTGAGGTTTTGGAAAGAAGCGGACGGATCGAGAATGCCCTGGAAGCTCATCTTTCGCCGCTGGTTGAGGGCAGTTTCGAAGTAGAGAAAGTGAAGGTCGGCTTCTTTTCCTTTTTACTTTCCAATGTCCACATTTCCATTCCTCTTCGTGCCTTCACCGTCAAAGTTCGCGACATTAAAGTAGGTCTTTCCTTTCGTAGGTTGCTTCAAACCCGCGGCGACATCTCCGGCG
The DNA here is from genome assembly GCA_014729595.1 of Chitinivibrionales bacterium. GTDB lineage: Bacteria > Fibrobacterota > Chitinivibrionia > Chitinivibrionales > WJMI01 > WJJU01. The sequence continues at coordinate 1,499 of WJJU01000740.1, read as the reverse complement.
GCATCAGTACCATAATCCTTCTTAATCCCAAAATAGACATGACGATGAACGGCGCGTCTACGCCGGCCGCCGCCGACGATTTTTCCACTTCGTCACACACCCCCAAGAAGATGACACGATTGCCCATGCAAGATCTTCTCATACGCGACGGTGTTGTGCGGGTAAACACGGGGCGCGGCGTTTACACGGCGGCGGAACGGCTTAATGGAAGATTGAGGGAGAGTGTGGACGGTGTGGCGTTTACAATGGCTGGTGCGTTGGGGGCGCACAAGAGGAATCTCTCACTTTCGGGCGTGTTGTCGAACGATGACAGTCGCCACCGCATTTCTCTTCGTCTGAAGCGGGCGCGCATTTCAAAGCCTATCAAATGGGATAGATTTGTGGTAAGCGGCGGCGTCCTTGACGGCGCATGCGAGATTCTCTTCAGGGAACGCTTGGCGGTTGATGATTGTGATGCGACGGGATGGATTACGATCGGCGACGGGGAGGTGGGTATCGAGAACGTCGGCCCGGCTTTGGATAAATTCGATTTAGCCGTTACTCTGACCGAAACGCGTGCGTTGATCGATTCCATTACCGCGCGCTTGGGTGACTTACCGCTCCGCGTTGAAGGAGGGTGGGATTTCTCGCATCGTCGGAAAAGCCGTCTGAAGTTTTCGTGTCAAAATGTCGATCCCGCTATGTTGCTTCCGCCGACCGCACGGTTTTTCAAAGAAAAGCTTTTGGGCAACGGAGGTGTTTCCGTCGAGCTGGTGAAAGATCGAGGTGCCGGAACCATAGGCATACGCATGGCCGCAACCGGTTTTTCTTTAGGGGGGGAGGCGATCACGCGCGCCGAAGCGAAAGGCATAATGAAAGCGGACACCGCGCTTTTCGATACCGTCACGATCGGCGGAGACCGTCTACGTTTATCGGGTAAGGGGCAGGTGTCATGGAAGAATGCGCCGCCGTCATATCATATATGGGCAAAGGGGTATAGTAAGGCGTCCGTGTTTATTCCCGGTTTGGACGGCGATCTTGGTTGGGCGGGTTCATTGGGAGGTGAAGGCCGAAGCATTCGTTTCGATGGTGTTTTGTCGGGCGATACTCTTCGATATCACGGGCTTGATTTGGGCGGTACTCGTCTGGCGGTACGTTGTGACGGCGGTTCTCTGCATGCGCGGCCAATACCGGGCGAGGAGCATCGATTCGAACTTTCCGGCAAGGTGTATGACCTATTCGGCGCTCCTCGACTCTCGTTGAGTGGATCGCTTGAGGGGCAACCGGTTCTTGATTTTCTGAGTGACATGCCGTGGGGATTGGGCGAGAGACTCCATACCGCATCCCTGGCGGTTGATGTTAAAGGACCGGTGTCTTCGTTCGGCGCTACCGGTCGCATCCGGTTTCAGGGAGCGGAATATGGTGGTGGTTTAAATGTTCGGCTTGGGCGGCGAATGGGTAAGGAGGGCATTCATTGGGCTTTGGCGGACAGCGGTTTGGCATTCCGAGGAGTATCCTTT
>WJJU01000739.1 GCA_014729595.1 Chitinivibrionales bacterium | reverse complement strand
CAACGATATGGCTTTGCGGCTTCTTGGCTATTCCCGCGAGGAATTGTTGGCGATGCGGTATCCGGCTGTTATTAGTACTGATGAAGACATTCGTCGTGCGCAAGAGGCCTTGGCAAGTATCGCTCGGCATGGTTATCTGAGTGCACCCACCGAATACCGACTCAAGCGGAAGGACGGGACCGATGTGTGGGTGCAGGTTGAAGGGAGTCTCCTAAACGACGAAAACGACAAAGCCTATGCCGCCATTGCGGTGGCTCTAGACATCACCGAGAACAAGCGTGCCGAACAACAGGAGATACGTCTGCAACGGCTCTTGGCCGCTATTCGCAATGTTAACCAATTGATAGTCCGTGAACGGGACCGATACGTATTGATAGATTCAGTTTGCCGGATTATGACCGATGTTCCCGAGTATTTCTCGGCCTGGATAGCTTTGCTTGGCGAGGATCATGAGTTAACCGCCGCGGCGTCGGCCGGGGAATTGGATGGGCTGACACGTTTCGTGGAGGACCTTAAAGAATCGAAATGGCCGTGGTGCATCAAGGCTGCGATGGAGGAGACCGGGGTTGTGATGCTGCGCGAACCCGCAAGCGAGGCTCGTTGCAGGGGGTGTCGTTCCGCATGTGTGGCGCCGGGCGCCGCACAAATGCTTGTTCGTATAGAAATCGCCGGTATCGCGCGGGGGATACTGGGGGTTACCATGCCGGCTCACACCGTGGCGGCGGATGAAGAGTTGGGTCTGATCAAGGAAGTGGCGGGTGATGTTGGGTTCGGGCTCTATCGTATCGAGCTTGAAGAAGGTGAGATTCGATCGCGCAAAGAGCTTGCGATGCGAAACCGATTTATCGAGACCGTGTTGGAAAGCGTGCCCCTGGGGATTATGGTCGTCGAACCGCATATTCATGTCTGTAGGTACATAAACAGGTCGCTCATTGCGCTTTATGGATGGCCCGTCCACCGCATGCGCAATATCGAATTCCTTTACGAATACGCCATGCCCGATACTCGTCACCGAGAAGAGATGAAAGCCCGTGTTCATGCCGCACTCAGCGGCGGCGACATATCTCGGTTGCGCTGGGTGCGAGTAAGGATATGTCCTCGTCGGGGCGCGCCCCGCCATGTTAACATATCGTTTATCCCTATACCGGAACAGGAGACGGTGGTTGTGAGCTTTTATGACGTTACCCCCATGGTACGCATGGAAGAAGAACTCGTTCACAGCGCCGAACGATATGCGACCTACATGCGGTTCACGTCGGACGGCGTTTATCGGGCGGAATTTACCGAAGCTATTCCAAGTGAGTTGCCGCCGGCGGAACAAATTGACCTTATTTACGACCGTGAGTTTGTAGCCGAGGCCAATGATTCTTTTGCACGTATGTACGGGTATTCCCGCGGCGAAGACGTCGCCGGCAAAGCCGTCGAGGAATTCCACGGAGGGAGATCCAATCCGCTGAACCGCGAGTTCTTCCGAAAATTCGTCGAAAATGGATATCGCATTGTTAACTTCGTGTCGCGAGAGCAAACGCATGACGGTAACGAGAGATTCTTCGCCAATAATGCTTTCGGTTTGGTAGAGAATGGTAAGCTGGTTCGTATCTGGGGAACTCAGCGTGATGTAACCGATTTGCGGAGGGCAGAAGAGGCGCTGCGGGAAAGCGAAGAGCGCTTCCGTCGTTTGGCGGAAGGGATCAGGATTATTCCCTGGGAGGCCAATATCGACAAGCATGAATTTTTGTATGTCGGTCCTCGATGCGAAGATATATTGGGGTATCCGCCCGCTTTGTGGTATGATAATTGGACGTTCTGGGAAGAGCATATTCACTCGGAGGATAGAAAGCATGTTGTTGAACGGTGCATTCAGCGAGTAAAAGACAAAGTACAAGATTACACAATGGAGTACCGCATGATTGCCGCGGACGGGCGGACGGTGTGGATTTTGGACGTCGTTAATACCGTATGCGAAGACGGGAAACCGACAAAGCTTCGAGGTTATTTTGTTGACATATCGGGGCAGAAGAAAGCGGAGTTCCAGCTCAAGCACTATCGGGATGAATTGGCCGATAAGAATCGAGAGCTTCAGCGGGTAAACGCCTCCCTTGAAGAGTCCAACCGTCGCCTGGTTGAAGCGGGTAATATAAAAACGGAATTCGTGTCGGTCGCTTCACACGAGTTGCGTACACCCGTAACGACGGTTTTAGCGTTTACCCAGATCTTGTTGGATACCTGGGAGACGCTCGATGCAAATCAGCGCTATTCATATTTAAGCATGATCGAGCGGGAGGCGCGGCGACTCGGTAAGCTGGCGGAGGACTTGCTTGATATATCAAGAATTGAGTCGGGCAGGAGCGAACTGCATTTCAGCGAGGTCTCTCTTAGGGATATCGCGCAAGAAGTTGT
>WJJU01000738.1 GCA_014729595.1 Chitinivibrionales bacterium | reverse complement strand
CTTATGTAGATTGTGCCGGGCTTACGGTATTCGCTCTGGGCGCGAGAGTAAATGGAATACGTCAAACCTTCATCGGATCGCACCGTCTTAGCCAAGCGGGAAGTAAATCCTCCACCTCCCAGGACTTCGTTGAGGACAGACATCGGATAGTAGTCGGGATGAGGTCTCTTTATGAACGGAAGTCCCATGCGAACGTATGCCTGCGATATTGGTTTGTGTACAATCAAGCATTTGTTGCGGGGGGCGATGGATACGGCCGCGAACTCGAGGCCGGTTGTATCCTGAGATCTTGATGTCGGAAAAAGTGCGCCAAGTTTTTGTACCATTGTGCTACGATCGAAATCGCCGGCAATGGCCGCTATCATGTTTCCTGTTCCAAAAATCCGCCGGTGAAATGCGATCAGGTCCTCGCGTGTGATATTCGCAACGCTTTTTTCGGTGGCCATACGACTATTGGATTGGGCCGGATACATGGTTTTTACGAATGCCCCGCTGAGCGTTGGACCCGGTTCATCGAAACGGTGGCGAATGGATTGAAGCAATATTCGCTTTTCTCTCTCTACCCGATCCGGTTCGAATGCGGGATGAAAGAGGACTTGCTCCATGATCGCCAACGCCGTATCGCTGAATTCAGACAAAAATGATGCATCCACCACGAGTTCGGATTCGCTACTCGAAACCGAAAGAGAAATAGCATAGCGCTCCAAGCGCTCATCGAGTGTGTCGGCGGGTATTGAATCGGTTCCACCGGTCCGGATTAAGCGACATGCCAGGGCGCTTAACCCTTCTTTTCCTACGGGATCCATCATTTCTCCGGCCTTCAGATAGGCACGAAATCGCACAAGCGGCAACGATTTATCTTCCGCTATGTACAGTCGCAAACCATTGTCGAGCGTCGTACGGTATGGCTTTCCCAATGGTACGTCCCACTTGAGTTCCGGGTAGCTGAGTTTAGAAGGGTGAAGGGTGTCGTTGCCGTGCTCCAGGGCCGTCCGCGGAGCACACGAGCAAAGTATGATTCCGCCCGTGAGGGCAAGTGTCAGTGCACATCCGCGCATCAATACGCCTCCTCTTGTTCTGATGTATCCGTCGTATCCGATTTTTCTTGAAGTAGTCTTCCGACCGTTTTGAGTTCCGGCTTGAGGTATTGCTGAACGACGGCGGGTACATCCTGGGGATCGACGGCGGCGATCTTGTCGGGATAATCGAGCATGTCGCGCCACGAACCAATTCGTTCAAACCATGCCAGTTGATCGGACAGGCCTTCCAAACTACCCAGACGCGTCACAAATCCTTTGCGTATGGAGTTTTTGACTCGTTCCATCTCCGATCGAGACGGTGACCGCTCAACCAAGCCCATCACCTCTTCGAGCAGTATCCCCTCAACCTTCTTGGGGTCGGCGCCGTTTCTGAGCGTGGCCCATGCGTGGAAATAGCCGTTGTGGAGGCGATAAGCGTTACCCGCGCCGGCGTCCGTACAGAGCTCTTCTTGATTTACCAATCTTTTGTATAGTCTGCCGCTACGACCGGAAAGCACTCCTTCCACTACATCCAGTTTGTAGAGGTCTTCATCGGGGTAGCCGGGAGTATGGAACATTATGTCGATACGTGGCTGAGCTTTGTCGTAAACGGTGAATCGGGTTTCACCAATAGGGGGCGGCTCGCGTGTAACAACCTCTTCTTTGGGCTCCTCGGCTTTGGGGATGTCGCCAAAATACCGTTCAATATCAGTCACGGCTTTTTGAGGGTCGATATTGCCTACCAGTACGAGTACGGCGTTGTCGGGAGTGTAGTAGCGTTTAACGTGTTCTCGAAGTTTTTCTCGGGTGTATGCCCTGATGTCCGACATCCAGCCGATTGTGGGAATTCGGTAAGGATGAGCGGTATAGAACATAGCGAAAAGCCGTTCCCAGTAGCGACCGATGGGTCTGTTGTCGTAGCGCATACGTCGCTCTTCGGTAACCACGTCGCGTTCACTGTAAAATTCACGCAATACCGGATTGCTCATCCGGTCAGACTCGATTGCGTAAAACAACTCTACTTTATTCATAGGGAGTGTCACAATATAGGCGGTCATATCATCACCGGTCCAGGCGTTCAAATGGGTGCCGCCATTCTTAAGGTATGTCTCCCAGATTTCGTCTTTCTTGATATACTGACGCTGCTGTTCGAGCAAGGCAAATATCTCTTTGCGGTACTCCTGAATGCGCTGATCCGATTCAGATAAATTCTTTTTTCGAAGCCGGCGGATTTCCGCATCGAGGGAGTCAATCCTTTTCATGATAGGTACTTCCGCCTGGTAGTTCGTGGTGCCTAAAGTCTTGGTGCCCTTGAACAGTATATGTTCATACATGTGCGAAAGGCCCGAAGTCCCCGGACCCTCATACATGGAACCAACGAAGTAGTAGAGTCGGCACGATACTACGGCGACGTTGGTGTCTGGAACGATTAATATACGCAGTCCGTTGTCCAAGGTGTCGTCATGGACCGGTATGTCGATTTCGGACGAGGAAGCTGTCAGCGCAAGCAAAGGCAGGAGAAGCAATAGTCTTGCCGGTGTTTTTTGCATCGGGAAGTCCTCTCGGGTGATCGTTTCATTGGAAGTGGAGAAAAACGGCAAAGAGTTGGCGCAAGTTTCATTCCAAGGATTACGCTTTGTTCCCCCCGTTTGTTCTTTCAGGCCGCGGTGAATGCGAAAAAATACATATTGGCTTACAGCTCCGTCTCATAGTTGCCGACACTTTCCATGCGCCATCGGTTGCGCCGCTTTCGTTGCGAAATCGTTGAATACGGCCTGTATGCGCCTCTTTTGTGTCTTGGCTGGACGGTCAATCGTCGCCCGAATAGATTATTACAAAATTACAAGGCCGGGCGCCGTGCATCTTGCCACCGAATCAAGTCCTGAATAAACTTCTTCATATATCGTATAATCATAAAAGTTCACCTTCGCTTAAAGGTGAGAATAGATTAGGTATCCGAGCCGAAGGAAGTGCTTCGGCCACCATAAACGGCAACCATTTTGCGGCAACCCCGAAGGTCGGGGCAAAATAAATAGTATAATGAAACGAATGGTAGAAGCGACTAACACTTTTTGCATCGACCGCTGCAATTAACCATTTTGTAGCCTTCTTGAGACCGAACGCGAAAGGCAGGCACATAGACCATGGCAAAGAATCTCGTCATAGTGGAGTCTCCGGCCAAGTGCAGGACAATATCCAAGTATTTGGGTGATGACTTTCAGGTTAAGGCCACTATGGGGCATATTATCGATCTACCCGAGAAAGAGCTTGGGGTAGACATCGCTCATGATTTTCGGCCGAAGTACACGACCTCGAAGGGTAAGCGCAAAATCGTCAAGATGCTGCGAGACGACGCCGCCAAGTACGATACGGTGTATCTGGCGCCCGACCCGGACCGCGAAGGAGAGGCGATCGCCTGGCATGTTGCGCAAACAATCGCCAAACAAAACGGCAACATCAAGCGTGTGATGTTCAATGAGATCACAAAACGAGCCGTTAAGGCGGCTTTCGAGGAGCCGCGCGATATCGACACCAATAAGGTCAATGCACAGCAGGCCAGGCGAATCCTGGACCGTATTGTTGGATATATGGTATCACCGGTTTTGTGGAGGACCGTATTCCGCGGATTGAGTGCCGGGCGTGTACAATCGGTGGCTTTGCGACTTATCTGTGAGCGCGAAGATGAAATTCAGAATTTCAAACAAGAGGAATATTGGTCGGTAGTTGCTCTCTGTGAACATGATGCCAGCGTTTTCGGCGCCAAACTTCAGTCGGTGGACGGCGAAAAGGTTCGTCTGCCGAACGGGGAGGCCGCGCAGGCGATCGTCGACAGAGTGAAGAATGCCGCATTTTTGGTTACCGACGTTCAACGAAGCGAAAAGAACCGCAAGCCGTATCCGCCGTTTATCACCAGTACCATGCAACAGGAGGCGGCGCGCAAGCTGGGTTTTTCGGCGGCAAAGACCATGATGATTGCCCAGCAGCTTTATGAGGGCTTGGAGCTTGGTTCGCTGGGAACGCAGGGATTGATTACCTATATGCGTACCGATTCAACGCGGATAGCCGACGAGGCCTTGGCAAGTGCTCGGAGTTTAATTCAAGAGAAATATGGTGAGCGGTATCTTCCCTCGTCTCCACGTCTCTACGGCAAAAAGAAAAATGTGCAAGATGCCCACGAGGCGATTCGTCCTTCGCAAATCGGAATGGATTATGAGCCTCAGGCGGTAAAAAAGTACCTGTCTCGCGATCAGTTCAGGTTGTACGAAGTCATTTGGAAACGTTTTTTGGCGTCGCAAATGGCCAATGCCGTATTCGATTTCACCCGAGTCGACATCACCGCCGAAAATTGCGTTTTTCGTGCCACCGGTTCGATAATGAAATTTAACGGCTTTCTGACGTTGTACGATGAGGGCAAAGATGAGAGTAACGAAAAAGACGGTACCAACGACAGCCTGCCGGAAATAGATAAAGGTATTACCGTTTCGCTTAAGGATCTCCAAACCAAGCAGCATTTTACTCAGCCGCCTCCCCGCTATACGGAGGCGCTGCTGGTGAGAGAGTTGGAAGATAAAGGCATAGGAAGACCGAGTACGTACGCGCAAATTATCGATACGCTCAAGCGCAGGAAATATGTGGAATTGATGTCGCGTCGTTTTGTGCCAACCGAAGTCGGGCAGATGGTAAAGCGGATTCTCATTAGAGAGTTCCCGCAAGAATTCGATGTCAGCTTTACTGCCGAGATGGAAGGGCTTTTGGACCGGATCGAAACCGGTGACGCCGACTGGGTTCAGATTCTAAGGGATTTTTATGGACCCTTCAATGAACGACTCGAAGCGGCAAAGCAGGAAATCAAGGAACTGAGAGCGCAGAATCAGGAAGTGACTGACAGGACCTGTCCTGAGTGTGGAAAATTTCAGCTTGTTGTCAAATGGAGCAAAAACGGCAAATTCCTAGCTTGTCAGGGGTTTCCCGCCTGCAAGTATACCGAACCGCTTCAGAAAGTGCAGGCGATTAAAACCGAAGAAAAGTGCGAGCGATGCGGTGCGCCGATGGTGGTGTTGAACATCAAAAACAGCAGATTTCTCGGTTGCTCCAGTTACCCCCAGTGCAAATTTACCAAATCACTTTCGACGGGGGTAAAATGCCCGCAAGAAGGCTGCGGGGGCGAATTGATTGAGCGTAACACCAAGCGCGGCAAATTGTTTTTCGGTTGCAGTCGGTATCCCGATTGCCATTTCGCCACGTGGGATCGACCGGTGGACCAGCCGTGCCCCGAATGCGGCTGTTCGATGATCGTCCACAAGGAGACCAAGCGCAAGGGCAGCTTTAATCGTTGTCCCAAGTGCAAGGCTGAGTTTAACGTCTCGCCGCCGGAAACCACCGAAGAGAATGCGGCATAAACGTTTTATCGGACGGGAGTCATGATACACCGTTCCACCGGGGATGTCGCGGTTGTCGGCGCGGGCTTGGCCGGGTGCGAGGCTGCTTTGGTGCTTGCGAGACTGGGGTTCGCGGTCGATCTTTACGAGATGCGTCCCGATCGTATGACCCCGGCTCATAAGACCGGCCTTCCCGCCGAGCTGGTATGCTCCAATTCCCTCAAGACCGATTGCCTGCCGTCGGCTCACGGGCTTCTGAAATCGGAGCTTGCGCTCCTTGGAAGCCCGATGATGCGGATAGCGCAAGAGAATCGGGTGCCGGCCGGATCGGCTCTTGCGGTCGATCGAGATGCCTTCGCCGCCGGTGTGTTGGATGCGCTGATGCGGGAATCAACGATACGGCTTATGCGTCGGGAAATCACCGCGCCGCCCGCGGATAAACCGTGCCTGATTGCCGCGGGACCGCTTGCCGCCGATTCGCTCACCAATTGGCTTGCCGCGACATTCGGCTCGCATTCGCTGAGCTTTTATGATGCGATCGCGCCCATTATCGCGGCCGACTCCATCGATATTTCAGTTGCCTTTTTCGGTGCAAGACGTCGGCCCGACAATACCGATTATCTCAATTGTCCCTTTTCCGAAGAAGAGTACCGGCGGTTTTACGATGAGCTTACGGAGGCCGATCGTGTGCAGGCACATGACTTTGAGAAGGAGCGATTTTTCGAGGCCTGCTTGCCTGTAGAAGTCATCGCCCAACGGGGGTATCGTGCGCTCACCTTCGGCGCTCTTCGACCCGTCGGTTTGGATGACCCGGGGACCGGGCGTCGACCGTTTGCTGTATGTCAACTGAGGCGTGAGGATCGTGCGGGAACCGCCTACAACCTCGTCGGTTTCCAGACACGACTTACCGTCGGGGCGCAAAAACGGGTGTTCCGATTGATCCCCGCGCTTGAAAACGCGGAATTTCTTCGGTACGGGAGCATTCATCGTAACACCTATCTTGACTCGCCGGTGCTGCTCAATGGTGATCTTTCGTTCAAAGCGTTGCCCCATTGTTTTTTGGCGGGCCAGCTTTGCGGCAACGAGGGGTACACGGAGAGCGTGGCTACGGGGCATTTGGCGGCTCTGTTTATCGCGGCTCGCATTCGAGGACGGTCACTGGG
>WJJU01000737.1 GCA_014729595.1 Chitinivibrionales bacterium | reverse complement strand
GGTCAAAAATTGCCCCCCCCGAAAGCGGTCCGACGCCGAAGAGACTTTCGGCGGCACGCCTCTACCTGACGTCCCCAGTATATTTTTTGTGTTTTCCGCCTGCGATTCATTTCATCCGAAGGATACGCCCTTTTACCATGAGCATTAGCGGCTTTTTTGTGACGGGTACCGATACCGGAATCGGCAAAACCCATGTATCGCGCGTACTGGCCGACACCCTGGCGGATCGGTACCGGGTTACCTATCTCAAGCCGGTGCAAACCGGCTGCATAAAACAACCCGACGGTGAGTTGGTCGCCCCGGATTACGAACACGTGATGGCCGGGAAAGCGACCAAATGCGGCACATACGCCGACCATGTACCCTACCGCTATGCTCCCGCCTGCTCGCCGCACCTTGCGGCTCAATTGGCACATGAAAAAATTGCATTCTCGAGGATAGACGCGGCATTCTGTATGCTCACCCGCAGAGCGGATATAACTATCGTGGAGGGGGCCGGTGGAATACAGGTGCCACTCGGTGCGGGTCTTTTTACGCTTGATCTTGTGGCCGAATTGGGTATTGGAACCGTAGTGGTCACTACACCGCGTCTCGGTACCCTGAACCACACGTTTCTGACCATCGAGGCACTTCGACGACGCAATATTAAACTTTTAGGCGTGGCTTTCAATAACCATGTTCAACATCCTAAAGACTTTATCCATCACGACAACCGGAGTATGATTGAAGCGTTCGCCTCCCCTGCTCCGTTGATAGAAATTGACTATGGCACCTATACCCAAGAATCGATACGGGAGTTTTGCGATGAAATCCGGCAACAACTCTGAAACCACACTCTGGCATCCGTTTACATACTCCAAAGATATCGAATCCGTGCCGCCGATTGTTATCGACCGTGGATCGGGAATGTATGTATTCGACCGAGACGGGAAAGCCTATCTTGATGCGATCGGCTCATGGTGGGTCAGCATACTGGGACACAATCACCCCGAGATCACCGCGGCCGTAAAAGCCCAGCTCGATCGTCTGGAGCATGTTATCATGGCGGGATTCATCACGGAACCTGCACTTCGTCTTCCCCGGCTCCTCGGTACAATCCTTCCCCCGGCCCTGACACGGGTTTTTTACTCCGACGACGGCTCGACAGCGGTGGAGGCGGCACTGAAAATGGCTATTCAGTATTGGGCGCTAAAAGGCGAAAAGCGAAACCGTTTCGTTTCGTTCTCCGGCGCTTATCACGGCGATACGCTTGGAGCGATGTCGGTGGGAGCGATACCCACCTATCATTCGCTATTCCATGAACGTTTCGCCACCCAGCTTTTCACCGATCCTCCTTATTGCTATCGATGCCCCGTAGGCAAAGAAAAGACAACGTGCGGCGCCGAATGCATGGATTCGCTCGAGGCTATCATGGCAAACGAAGGCGAAAGGGTCGCGGCATGCATATTCGAACCGATGGTACAGGGCGCGGCGGGAATGCGTGTTTACCCATCCAAGGTGTTGCGACGCGTGTTCGAGATATGTCGGCGGTACAACGTGCTGACTATCGCCGATGAGGTTGCCATGGGCTTTGGGCGAACCGGAACCATGTTTGCCTGCAACCACGCCGAAGTGGTTCCGGATATGATGTGCCTGGCCAAGGGGCTCACCGGCGGATACCTGCCGCTGGCGGTGACGGTGGTAACGGACAACATTTACCGGGAATTTACCGGCGCCTTCCCCTCGGAACGCATTTTCCACCACGGTCACACATTCACCGGCAGTCCGCTTGGCGCCGCCGCCGCCTGTGCCGCGCTCAACGTGCTCATCCGTGATTCTCTGCCCGACGGCGTAAGCGATACTATGCGCCATTTTCGCGAACAGCTCCAGAGATTTGACGACATAGAAATCACGGGCGACATTCGTTCAATAGGGATGGTTGGTGCGGTGGAACTGGTGGCCGACCGCGTCACCAAGTCACCGCTTGACGCCAATCGACGGATCGCGTTCCGCATCGCGCGGCGAGCGGTTGAAAAAGGCTTGCTCATTCGCCCCCTTGGCGATGTTCTGTATTTCATACCCGCGTTTCTGATAACGCGTGAGCAAATAGACTGGATGTACGAGACCGCCATCTGCTCGATTAGGGAGGTACTCGATGAAGAGGCCCGCGGTTCTTGACCGTATAGACCGCGATCTACGAAAACACGAAGCCCTGGGTCGGTTTCGTCGGACCGCCGCCGAGGCCCCCGATGCGGCCCGTGACCTTTCGACAAACAGCTACTTGTCTCTTCATACCAACCCGGTGGTGGCCCGGGCGGCGGCTGAATTATACGACACTGACTTGAGCGGCAATTGTGCTTCTCGGCTGATAGCCACCCGTTCCTCCTTGTACGAACGACTCGAACGGGAACTTGCCGACTGGAAACGGTGCGAATCTGCACTGGTATTCAACTCCGGCTATGCCGCGAATATCGGTAGTATCCAGGCCCTCTGCGGACGCGGTACCGAGGTGTTCTCGGACCGACTCAACCATGCTTCCATCGTAGACGGTATCAGGCTTTCGGGGGCCAAAATGAATCGCTATCGCCACCGTGATCCCAATGATCTTGCCCAAAGGCTGCGCGATTCGCAAACCGAAGAGAAAGTGATCATCACCGATACGGTATTCAGCATGGATGGCGATCAGGCGCCGCTGAAAGCGATTTGCGATCTTGCGGAAGAGCATGGGGCGTTGGTGATGGTTGATGAGGCGCATGCGACGGGGATTTTTGGAAAAACACTGAGCGGACTGGTCGAAGAGCTTCAGTTAGAAACCCGAATTCCGATTCGGATGGGAACGCTGAGCAAGTCCGCGGCGGGCCTGGGCGG
>WJJU01000736.1 GCA_014729595.1 Chitinivibrionales bacterium | reverse complement strand
GTAATCAGTAAACCCCTTCGTCGAGATCTGTTTCGCTCGATATCATACCCCAGTGTCCACCGAGGCTCTATCCCACCGGTCACCGAGGTTCTCCAAGTGACCGGCGGGAACCAAGGCTTTCAAAATAATTACGATATTCGCGGTATCCGACGTTACACAGTGATGCTCGAAGACACGCAACTTTTCTTGTGATGATTCGCCGACACCAGTCACCGGCGGTTACGGTCGATCGTACTTGGTCTCTTCGCGAGCCTCGGTGGCCGACCGTGCACGAACCCTGAAATGACCCGGTACCTTCACATACCAGAGGACCGCAATATATTTTGATTTCATGTCGGCCACCAGTATCTATAACTATAATAACTACCGCCAATATCTCAAGGATTACTACGAACAAAAAAAGAAGGTAGCTTCCTTCTTCTCGTATCGCTACATAAGCAACAAGGTCGGTCTTGATCCCGGTTATATTGCGCGGGTGTTTGGCGAGAAAGTGCATCTGGCCGAAAAATCGATCCCCCGCTTCGCTTCACTGCTCGGCTTGAGTTCCGGCGAAGCCGAATATTTCGAAACACTTGTTCATTTCAATAAAGCCAAAACGCGCAAACAAACCGATTTTTATTCCGAAAAGCTTGTTCTGCTTAGATTTCCGCAGCTTCGCTACCTTGACGAAATGCAACACCTCTATTTTCGAAAGTGGTATTACCCCGTAATTCGGTCGATCATCGGGTTTTCTTCGTTTGCGGGCGACCACGAATCCATCGCTCGTATGCTGGATCCCGAAATTTCCGCCTCCGAGGTCAAGCACGCGATCGCAATTCTTTCGGGTATGGGACTAATTGTCAGAGACGGCAAGGGTGTGTTTAGACTTGGCGACCCATTCGTCACCACCGGTCCCAGTTGGCGCTCCCGCGACATTCAAGCCTACCAGCGGAAAATGATCGAATTAGGTTCCGACGCTCTTCTGCGCATTCCCAAGGAACGGCGAGACATATCAACCTTAACCGTATCAATCCTCGAAAAGGATTTGGAGCGGTACCAAAAATTGGTCGAGCAGTTTCGCCAATCGGTGCTCTCGCTTGCAAAGAGCCAAAAAGAGGCGGATACCGTCTACCAACTCAACGTTCAATTTTTCCCGCTGGTTCGCCGACGGGAATAACGTTCAAGCGTGCTAGCCGTTTGTCGTCTCGGTGCCGCTAATAATAACCGGCCCGTTTTCCCGGTCGCCTTCCTTCCGCGCCTCTTCTTCGCCGGGGCGCTCTTCATGATCTCCACTTTCCATTATCTATTCCTTCAACATTTCGCATTGTACTCGTTGACAATGTCATCAACAATGCGCAACCGTTCGATATTACCCGTCGATGAAAGTTCGTCGGATATCCCGAGCACCAGCTTGGGGGCGAACAAGTCTATAAGCTTGTGCACGCACTCTTTGAGTGTGTCGATTGAATAGGTCTCATCGAAATACACCGCCGGAATACCGTCCAAAAGAAACATCGAATTCCCCAGCGCCTCTTTCATCTCTTCCAAGGTCACGTCACCCTGTGGTTTGGGCGTGATCGCTTCGATCCCGTCCAGCCCTGTTTCTTGAGCATACTTAAGTAGCGGACCGGTGTCGCCGTCCCAATGCGACGAGACGAATTTTCCGGCGCCGTGCAACCGTTCGCAGCGATGTTGGCATTCCGGCAGGTGATATCGGGTAAATAGATCGGGCGACAGCGTACCGGCGTGAACGTTCTCGCCAAAGTTGATTATTTCTATCGGAGATTCATTGATGACGTCGATGAGGCGATCGTGGCTCTCGTGAAGAGCCTTGAAATAGGCATCCACCGAGTCGGGCATTTCGTAAAGGGCAAAAACACCTTTTTCGACACCCATCTTCTCGATGTACAAGCTCTGAATGTTCATGCGGGGCATGAAAATAGTCGGCGCGCCAAGGTCTCCGATTTTTTCAATTAGTTCATCGTACGCTTCCTGGTCCCACTCCCACGAAGTGTTTTCTTCGCGCCACGTTGCGACCTTCAATTCCTCTTCGGACTCAACTTCCCATTTGACCGTTATGGCTTGGTAGCTGTTGGCAGAACGTCGTGTAACGGTGATTTGCGTTCCAACCGGCGTTTCCATGCGTATTTCGGTATCGGTGTCGTTGATCTGCTTGCTTGTGCGGTTCACTCGCGAATCTTCTATTCGCTTAAAGCATTTCCGGAATGTGTATAATCGTGAAGAAATGCCCATTGCACGATGGATTTCATGGACGTTTTTTCCCTCGTAAGGCTCGGGCAAAGGCTCTTTGGCGAACTTCTTATCGTTATACCAGCATCCTATGCGTGGCTGCCAGATAATCTTGCCCCCTGATTGCCCGAATACGACATTACGATTCAGTTTCGCCAGATCAGTCATGAATTCCTCTCCTCCTTAACACCATAATTATATCCGCATACGGAGCACGGCCTCGAATAGAGCCCACCGCGACACCTCTCGGCCGGCTGTTCCATCGGATCCGCCGCCTTCGAAAATAGATGCTGGGAATGGGGGAGTAATAGTTTGGGGCTTGAGGATTATGAGTCATACATGCCCGATTTGCTTTGCCGGGGTGGCGGGCGGCGATCCCGCTTCATCCCGTAAGCCGCAATGAGGGAGGTTTAATCCTCCGCTTGGTGGATAAAAAAAGCCCCCGCCTCTAAGTGAGAGACGGAGACCGGCGCATGAACTTGCTGACGAAAGCCGTCTACTTAATAAAGAACACCTGTTTGCGCACGACCGCATCGGCGTGCTTGATCGATATCAGATATTGGCCCGACGGCATGTGGCCCATGTCGAGCGTACGTGACTGTGTTCCATGAGCCCTCAGCAAAGTGCGGCCGCGCATGTCACACAGTCTCAACTCCCACCCGTTTTTCGCGGTTGCGTTCACCGTTATAAGACCGCTGGGGCGGTATACGAACAGAGGACCGGCACGCAACATCAGATTCGAATGATTCACCGCGGTTGCGCCGATATTGATATAGCCGTTGAGATATTCCATAGCAACTGAGCCGGTTCCGTTATCGTACTCTCTGAATCTTAGAGCAAGAGTTGCACCCAGCAGTGATGTCTCGCCTATTGTCTGCGGTATCACCCACATTGCATTCCCCCACGCCGAGGTATCGCGGCTTATCTCTCCGCCAAGGATGCTCATCCAGCTTTTGCCGCTGTCGGCGGAAACATCGATAATGACATGGTCAAGCTCCTTCGCCGCGGCCCATCGCATCGAAACCGTATCACCGATTTCATAGTTTTCATTCGCATTCGGCGAAATAATACGATAGCCTTCATCGGGCTCGAATGAACCCGAAATAATCTCAACGGCGCATATCTTTGACCAGGGGATCGAATCGACTGCGCTGAGCGTCAGCTTTCCGTCCGACACTGTGACATTTGCCGAGTCGGTTAGCACTTTTCTTTGCATAATCGTCGAATCGGTGACCAGAACACCCTCGGCCATGATAGTATTTTGAAAGTAATTGTTAAGATCGCCCGCGGTTATTCTGACCTTGTAATCGCCGTTGGAAAGAGCGATTTCCCATACGAAACTGACCGTCTCGCCATTTTCAAGTGCGGACATATGAGTAAAGGTCTTCTCTACGGTTCTTCCGTTATTGTTTCTCGTCCAGGCTTTATTGTCTGAATCCCATCCGTATGAATAGCCGTTCCCTCTGTCGCCGTAAACCTCTCCGTAATCCGCCAAATAGCCCTCCGGCGGGTTTCCGTTATTCATGAAATTAATCTTAAGGGCGACAACCACGTTTACCTGCGCCGTCGCGGACAACCCGCCGGCGCTCACGGTAACGGTTGCCTGTTTTCCGTCATCCTCATTGCTCGCCTCGAAAACGCCGTCCTGGCTAATCGTACCCCAATCCCCGCTTACCTGCCAAGTCATTTCCGGCTGCGTCGGCATGAGGTCACCATACTGATCATATGCGGCGGGCGTAAATTGGAAAGGCGCCCCCGGCGCGACTTCCGCATTAGCGGGTATAATCTCGAGGTTAGAGACTACTCTAGTATTTATCACCGTAACATCGAATTCGGTTGAGCCGGTACCTTGCTGGTCATCGCTCGCGGTAACCGTGAACGTGTACGCTCCCGTGTCCGACGGCGCCTGCCAGGTGTAAGTATACGGCGATTCGGTTAAATGCTCCACCTCGGTTCCGTTCAGCGAAATCCAAACATCGGTAACATTGCCGCTGATGCTTTGGGGGGAAAGCTCGATGGTAAGTGATGAGTTCTTTTCCACCCGTCTTTGACTTAGATTCGGCGAAACGACCGTAACACGGACTTCGGTGGGCTTAGCGAATTCCGCAACCTCGACATCGTCGAACCAAGCCGCGATCCATGATGCTTCGGGGCCGGAGGGAGGAGTGATTTCGTACCACTTGTTTTCTTTCCAGTTGATTACATAGCCGCCGGTGTTTGGGGTTTTTTGGGGATTATGCCAACCGGCGACATAGTCTTCATCATTAAGGAATTTCCAACCGAACCATTTGTTGTCTGCCCCATCGGTCTCTCGAAGATAGTAACACTCCGTTTCACTCACGCAACCGCTGTCAGGTCCGAAATTCACGCTTAACGCACCATCTTCGGGATTAAGAACCCAATC
>WJJU01000735.1 GCA_014729595.1 Chitinivibrionales bacterium | reverse complement strand
GATGGTAAAATGCACGAGGTGTTGGTGAGTGTAGATTAGGTCAGAGGTGTCGGCGGAGATTCCGCTAAACCTTTTGGGAAACTCTTGGGGGACGGGCTGAAAATTTAAAATTAGCTCGTCCCTATTCATCTCGGCGGGTAACGCTGTATTCATAGTATACTTCAGCCGGTTCCGAATTATTCCCAATAATCTAAAGCGGTACCATTCGGTATCTCAAGTGCCGCTAGGCAACGACGAAGGTGGCCGCCCACATTTCCTTCACCCAAGTGGGTTCAGATAGGCAAGCCTGTCGGCACGATACAGAATGCAATCGGCCACTCGACCTTCCGCGCCTTAGCAGGGTACGCATTGGCAGGATCAGGATGATCGTGATCTGTGTATGTGCCGGATGAAAAGGCATTAATTCCATTTGGGCAACACTCCCGCCTTTTTACGTACTTTTTTGGTCGCTAACGCTGGTAGCGACCCCCCCGCGAGCATTCCGTGCGACGCCGTGGGGGTAGTTGGTGGGGGGCGCACGAAAGCGGAATTGTCGCGGATGGACACGGAACCAACTACCCTACATGAACAGGCGCCATAGCGGGGCGGCTGTTGCGGCTCGAACCCCGCTCGCCGCCCTTCGGGCTTTCGCCGCACGTAGTAAAACTCGTTACCAATCCCGTTAGTCCCGCCCCCGCATTTTCCCGTAGAAGGCTTCTTTTAAAAAAAACGCATCCTCACATACTCTCGTATCAAAGCATAATTGTAACGTTAACCAAACAAAATTCTGATATTCGGATGCTATTTCTATAGAAGGAGAGCAGCTTCTTCTACTTGGCTCATGCATTGGCAGGGTGCATGAGTTTCTCAACATTTCTTGTTATTACCACTTTTCCACGCCCCGTGCATGGTTGGCAGGGGCAAAACATTCAATTTTAGGAGGGAAGGCGTGAAACTCGCAAATCTGTTCGTGGGAGCGGTCTTGGTTTCTGGTACGGCTTTCGGGGCTCAGACCGTCAACTATGGTTGGGAGGACGGCGAGACCATTCTCGGCAAGTACGGCAACGTTAGTGAATCACTGGTATCGAGCCCGGTACACGGCGGTTCCAAAAGCTTGCAACTAACTGATTCTTCATCGAGCGGACCGAGCACACCGCAGGCCTATGTTGCCTGGGTCAAGGATTTGCAAAACGGCGACACGGTTACGGCAAGCTTTTGGCGTTACGATGTAACACCAGGCTCAAGTCCCTCATGTCGCATTTGGGGGCATTACACCTCTGACACCGGTGATATCGACAGCTATGCCGGAAGCGCGAGCGGTAACAGCGGTTACGGTCCGGGCGAGGGCTGGGATAAGACGTCCTACACATGGGTATACGATGGAACCGGGGATCACACGGGTCTGGTGATCGAGGTTAGGACTTATTCCAACGACGGCGATGTCGTCTGGGTCGACGATCTCGAGGTCACGGCTCCCGACTACGCGACCATCGATGTCGGTAACTTGGGAACCACGGAACCGCCTCCGGCACCGGTCCCGGTCGGCCCGGCGACCGTCGGCCTCGGCGCGCTCCTGCTGGGACTTGCCGGTGCGGTGACGCTGCGTAAAAAGAAGTAAGCAATTGTTGGATTCTCTCTCTCTTTTTCCGAAGGGTGACGGCTTCGCGTCGTCGCCCTTTATTCTACATTTCTCTAAGCCGGTTGGCAAAAGTTCTTGATTATACAGTTTTCATCCATAAGGCAGGAAAAGAATGAAATCCACCATAAGCAACGCGATGCTCATTGCCGTGACGGCGACAACCGTATCATTCTTATCGGTTAACGCCGCCGTTACCGATATCGGTCCGTCGGATGACGCACAGATTGTGCAAGGTTACCCTTCTTCGAACTACGGCACACGCGATTCAATGTATATCGCGAGTCAGGCGGGGGGAAGTTACCAAAATGAGCGAGCTTTGTTGAAGTTTGACCTCGAAGGGCATATTCCCCCTGGTGCTACAATTACCAATGCAAAGCTGCGCATGTTCTGCACACGGTCTGATTTCGACGCCGACATGCCGACCTCGGCACACGGTGCGACGGACTCCTGGGACGAAACGTCGGTAACCTGGAACACTCAGCCGGCGTACAACACCACCGCGGAGGATGAGATTGTTCTTGCGAGCGATGAAGAAGACTTGTGGTTGGAATGGGACGTCACATCGTTTGTGCGGGCGGAGTATGCCGGGGACCGCGTGGTTTCGTTAACCGTCAAGCCGACGGTCGAAGGTCAGGATCCCTATTTAACCTATATCTTCTATTGTCGTGAGTATTCCTTAACGCTTGCGCCTCGTCTTCGGGTGGAGTACGCCGGAGATTGGCCGACGGCGGGTGGATTCACAATTTTCCACATGAACGACATGCATTCGCGCTTGCTGCCGCACGAACTGGATATTCCCGAGCCCGACGACATTCCGCTTTTCGAGCGTGTGGGCGGCGCGGCGCATTTTGCGACCCAATTGCTTGAACTCAAAGAAAACAATCCGTATTCTCTTATCCTTGATGCCGGTGACATTTCGGAAGGAAGCCCCTTGGGAGACCTTCGCGGCAACGGCGGCATGGTCGACTTTTACAACCTTCTGGACGGCAAGCTTAAAGCGCTGGGCGGCCGGGGTATCGACGCCTGCGTAGTGGGCAACCACGACATCCGTTCGCTTCAGATGATAAATACAATGAAAGACAGTGCTCATTTCCCCTGTGTATCCATGAATGTGTGTCTAAACGGTACGCTCTCACCATATTTCGCCCCGTATGTTACCGTAACGGTTGGCGATACCAAGGTGGGAATTCTTGGGTTTACGCATGACGGCTACCTCGAGATGGACGACGCGGCGGATTCATTACTTGACTTAGCACAATGTGTCTGGGAAGACGACAATGCCGCGACAATCGATGTCAATGATTATGTCGAAGAGCTTCGTACGATTGAGGACTGCGACGTGGTGGTGCTGCTTTCCCACATGGGCCACAATCGCTACTGCACGGGTGACGATGCGCTGCTGCGCAACAGCGGTGGTGTTTTGCCGCCCGAAATCGTTGTCGCCGGTCATTGGCATTCGTGGACCGAGCG
>WJJU01000734.1 GCA_014729595.1 Chitinivibrionales bacterium | reverse complement strand
CTCGTGATCCATATACACTTTTCTGCCGTGCACGTCGCGAGTGAAGCCGCGAACACGATAGTCTATCTGAAGGATATCGGATTCGAATGAATCGATAAGATAATCCAGCGCTCTAAGCGGTGAAATCATCCCGCACGTCGCCACATCGATATCTACCCGAAATGTAGAAATTCCCGTATGAGCGTTAGTCTCCGGATATGTATGCGCGGCGATATGACTTTTATCAAGATGCGCGAACGCGGCCCCCTGCGGAATATGCCCTTCGTTAATCAACACGGTCACGCTGGCCCCGCGCGGATCGTAATCCTGAGTGGCGATGTTGATTATCTTGGCGTCGATAATTTTTGTAACATGTTCGAGGATTGCTCGAAGCTTTGTGGAATTATACACCTCATCGATGTACTCAAGGTAGTCGATTTGAGACGCTTTCGAGCGGGCATAGCAAATGTCATAAATGTTGAAACTCAGGGACTTTGTCAGGTTATTGAAACCCTCGAGCCTTATCTTTTTTCCGTGACGCCTCGTGAGCATACACGTCCCCCTTTCTCGTGGGCGGACAACGCGGCACCCCAAGGCAGGGTTCGCTGCAAGAAGACAAACTCTGAAAAATAATTAATGATCGGACTCTTGACCGGTTTTTTGCCGGATTCCGTGCGCTAGAACACGAGGCGGTTGAGAAAAGCTTGAGCCGCCTTGGTGAGAGGAATGAATAAATCACTCATTCCAAGAAGAATTAGGACTATTTCGAGTGTGAATATTAGACCGGCCAAAAGAAGAAGGTTTGATAAAAGAAAGATGACGCCCGATCTTACGCCTTTATGTCGTTTGTTGAAGATTAACCAGTTAAATATGCGTGCCATAGATCGACTACTAATCCTCCCTGAACACAATCCGTTTGGCAAGTGTCGCCGTATCCCCGGGCTCAAGGCGACTTGCGTATAAGCGCATGATCGATAACGTACTAGACTGTCGACCCACGTGTAGTACACATCCCAACAGCGAAGGATCCGCCCGTTCAACACGTGCCGACCGAACTTCGAATATGTCCCCGAGCCTTACACCGTCCCGCGACCCGCGATCGATAATGAAGGTCTGATGAAGCTGGGGTATTTCGCTGCCCTCTATGCGGGTGAAAACCGTTCCCGAAAGCGACGTTCGAGGCTGGACGATTCGTTCAACGGTTCGCGAAGAAAAGCGCTCAACCGGAGCGATCCGGCACTTTCCCCGCACAACATCCCACGCCTCAAACAGCGTGGCAAGCACACGATCACCGTCGACACTCTCCACCCGCGCCCGCCCCACCCTTTTTACCAGATTCACAACCTCCCGCCTGTAACGAAGGTAGGTTAATGACTCGAAAATATCGACGGTATCATTGACGGAAAAGCGATGTGTATCGATCATAACGATCGGCAGACGCTCAAAAAGCTGGAACGTCTTCGTCTTCTTCTCGTCGATAAATGCCACTCCCGGCGCCACAAGCCCTTTAGCGTCTTCCTTCGTCCACAAAAAACCGACCCGAGCCAAATGCTTGGCGCTATACCGTCCTTTTTCGGCCGAAGCGTAATTTGCGTTCGCCGGATTGACATCAGCTTTATCAGCTACGGTGGCGAACAAGGAACTTGTGGCGGCGAATTCCTCCGCATCCGGAAAACCATTTACCGCCTCGGCGAAATCCGCCTTAGCGGTTTTGACGGTATGAACCGAAGCACTCTTTTCGCCGAAGCGCCCCGGCATTGTCAAAGGATCTCCGGGATAGATCAAATCAGGATTCCCTATATGCGAATTCTCGCGCCAAATTAGTTTCCAGTTGTAAGGATCGTCCAAGAACCGCCGTGAAAGATCCCATAGTGTATCGTAGCGCTTTACTATGTACGGTCGCTCGCCTTGGTAGCCCCTAAGAGCCGCCGGCGTCCCGCACATAATAACCAATGAAGCGACCGCGAACGGCAGCCGGAATCTTCCGGCAAATAAGTCGCTAATCATACGCGGATCCAATCGTTTCGTGCCGGATTCGTAATGAGTATGGGACGGCGCCCGCCTACGGTGCGCTAACGGATTTCTAACTATTAATATACTACATGTAATTGCCGAATCAATCGGCATCTTTCGCGTAACGCTCGCCTGAAGCTATTTTGGTGCGCCCCAACAAAACCGTTTTTAACCATTTTCCGCCGGGTATTACCCCGGCACCGGATGTATACTCATGGATCATAAAAGCATTCGTAATGTAGCGATAATAGCGCATGTTGACCACGGTAAAACTACGCTCGTGGACCAAATGTTTCGTCAAAGCGGCCTTTTTCGCAGCAATCAGACGGTCGCGAAAAGGCTCATGGATTCCATAGACCTGGAGCGTGAACGTGGTATCACGATCGCCTCAAAGAACGGCTCTTTTCAGTTTAAGGACCACTGGGTAAATATCATAGACACGCCCGGCCACGCCGATTTCGGCGGGCAAGTCGAACGGGTCCTGCGCATGGCGGACGGCGCCCTGCTGTTGGTGGATGCACAAGAGGGACCAATGCCGCAAACGTATTTCGTTCTCAAAAAAGCTCTTGCTCTCGGATTACCGATCCTGGTGGTAATCAATAAGATCGATAAGCCGGCGGCGCGATGTTCCTGGGTGCTCGATCAGGTATTTGATCTTTTTGCCAAGCTCGACGCCCCCGATCATATCCTCGATTTTCCCGTAGTGTACGCTTCGGCCAAAGACGGGTACGCCAAACTCGATCCCGAAGATAAGAGTGAGACGATCGAGCCCTTACTAACCATGATTGTCAAGCACCTCCCTCCTCCGAAAGGGGATCCCAACGGCTCTCTTCAGGTTCTCGTCAGCTCGATCGACTATTCACCGTATCTTGGCAGGCTTGGTATCGGCAAGATAACCAGTGGCTCTCTAAATATCAACAAAGAAATTGCCGTTTCACTTACGGATGGGCGATTGGTACCGGCTCGAGTAACAAAGGTATATCGATTCGTCGGTAATCAAAAAGAACCTACCGAGACCGCCGGAGTTGGCGAAATCGTTGCGATCGCCGGCATGGAAGATGTAACCGTCGGCGTTACCTACACCGATCCCGCGGATCCAATCCCATTACCGCCCATCGCCATCGATCCGCCCACGCTCAGCATGAATTTTATCCCCAACGACTCTCCATTTGCCGGCAAGGACGGACAATTCGTGACCTCGCGGCATCTCGAAGATCGCCTTCAACGTGAAACTCTCTCCGATGTAGCCTTGACGGTCGAACAACTCGAGGACCGTGTAGGGTTTAAAGTTTCCGGGCGCGGCGAGTTGCACCTTTCAATACTTATTGAGCGGATGCGGCGCGAGGGCTATGAGTTTCAAGTCACCAAACCACAAGTAATTACCAAAACGGTCGGCGGCAAGCTGCTGGAGCCGTACGAAGAGCTGACCGTCGACGTGGATGACACGTACGCCGGCGCGGTAATCGAAAAGCTTGGTGGAAGAAAAGGACGCATGGTTTCGATGGAACAGCACGAGGGAATGACACGACTGGTGTTTGCCATTCCCACCCGTGGGCTGCTCGGCTATCGGGGCGAATTTATGACCGACACCAAAGGCATGGGAACGATGAACTATGTTTTCAGCGAGTATGGTCCACATGCCGGCGAAATTCGTACCCGTCGCACCGGTGTCCTCGTTGCCAAACAAAGCTGCGCAACCGTTTCCTATGCACTATGGAATCTACAAGATCGTGGAAAGATGTTTCTTGGACCGGGCATACCGGTATACACAGGGCAGATCGTCGGGGAGCATTGCCGTGAGGGTGACCTGGTGGTGAACCCGGGCAAAGAAAAGAAACTTACCAACATGCGATCCGCGGGCGCGGATGATAATATTTTGCTTACACCCCCAACCGAAATGAGCCTCGAAGATTGTATTTGCT
>WJJU01000733.1 GCA_014729595.1 Chitinivibrionales bacterium | reverse complement strand
GTCTCCGGATCATACCCTTCGACGCTTGCATTGGTAGCCCGAATGTAAACACCTACGCCCGCTTGGGCGAAAAGGTTGACTATCCAGTCCTGCATGTTGCTTCGCAGCCTGACCGCGGGCATCAGCTCCACAACGTTCGTAGCACCGTCAATGTCGACCCCCAGCAACCGGTTAACAATCACCGGATTCTGAGCGATAATTTCGGCCTTATCAAGACCCCAACGATGATACGCTACACGCCCTCCCAACAGGAGGTTCGGGGTCGCTACCAGAAAACCGTGGACCCCGGCATTCCATCCGGGCTTAAACGCATCGGCCCTCTCGTCGATTGGCCACGAAAAACCACCACTGGCACCGAACATCACATCGGCGCCGCTCATTCCAACCATAGCCAGGACGACGAGCGGCGCCACGATTGCACGCAGACCTTTAATAGCTCGCATACTTGCCTCCCTTCACGAAGTGCAAATACTATTTGTAAAAAATGCCGACTCCCTGTTCGGCGGTACTCTCTACCGAAGCGCTCCTGCGCTTCAGTAATTGCAATCCCCGTGCCTTCTCGTTTTCCCGCCATGATGCGGTTAACTTACGGGAATGTGCTTTACGACTCAACGACCGGTCGCACGAATTGGTCGTGCAAAGGCCGTGCCCGCCGGCCCTATCTCCAAGTGCGCGCGATGGTTTACCGACGCCACCCACATTTATATCACCGGATACGACCGCTCGGCCCCATAACACTAAAAGTAAACCAATCAGCGACCATCCCGAACCACCGCACCCCACCTTGACGGTAACCGCCTGCGTCAAGTAGCCAAACGGTTTCACCACGTACGCCCCCCCCGCCGGCTTCGGACCTTCGACAAAACGCGGCGTGCAAGTTTCAAAACGAAAGCCGCCGTCTCCGGAATCGACTCTCGATCATGAAAGCGACCAAAGAAGAGCGCCTCTCGATCCGAACCACGCGCAGCACGAGCACATCCTCAAATCCGTCGGCGTAAGCCGACCATTTTGATCACGTCGTACAAACAAGATATTGCCGCCAAGGTGGCGGGGGCTTTCAAAAGCGACAACATCCCTCAACCCTGGTGGTATCTCGCGAACCGGCGCTTCGTCGGAAAACGCCGTCCATTATATCGTCGACCATTCCCACATAGCCGTCGGACCTCCACCTCCATTAACCACCAATCACTCGCTTGTTGTATCTTCGTTTTCGACATAACTGAAACCCACCTATAGTTCCCAAAAAGCTAAAAAATGGAACAATAGTTGCTTGTGGCGATCAAGACTTGCCGACGATTTCAGTCTTACATGGCGAGGCGGCGACAATAGAGGAGAACGGACGGATGATTCTACATCAGGAATTCCTGACTACGGCCAAGCGTTATTGGAGCAAAACGGCAATCATCGATCGAACGACGGACCGGAGACTTACCTATGGCCGTACCTTGCTTGCCGCACTTCTTTTGGCGAGACGAATCCGTCGACTACCCGATCACCATATCGGCATCATGTTACCCAATTCAGCGGGAAGTTTTTTGTCGGTTCTTGGGACGGTTATGGCGGGCAAAGTACCGGTCATGATCAATTACTCGACGGGAGCGGAGGAAAATGCACGTTACGCCCAAGAAAAAATCGGCTTCAAAGACATCATTACCTCGAAGGTACTCTTAGAGAAGATTGGTTGCCCGCTGATCCCCGGCATGTTCCATCTTGAAGATGTCATACAAAGATTGAGTCCTCTTGAGAAGATGCGGGCGGTGGGCCGAGCCCGGCTTCCGCTCAAACTTCTCAGGCGCACGGTCGCCCGCGGGCGCCTGGATGATACCATCGTCATTTTATTTACCAGCGGAAGCGAGCGTGAGCCCAAAGCGGTTCAGCTTACGAATCGCAATATCGGCTCCAACGTCCGTGATATCATCCATGTTTTCGCCCTCAACAGCGACTATGTAATCATGTCGATACTTCCTCTGTTCCATGTGTTCGGACACACGACGAACCTCTGGATGCCTCTGACCGGCGGCATGACCGCCGTCACTCACGCCAATCCACTTGATTTTAGAAATATTCCCACGATGATCCGCGAGGAAAAGGTTAGCATGATCGCCGCCACCCCGGTCTTCTTTGGAGGCTATTTGCGTGAAGCCAAACCCGGAGATTTTGAATCGCTGAATCTCCTTGTCGCCGGGGCGGACAAAACTCCTGAATGGCTTCGCAATGAGTATTTGAACAAGCACGGAAAGACTCTCCTGGAG
>WJJU01000732.1 GCA_014729595.1 Chitinivibrionales bacterium | reverse complement strand
CTTCACCATAACTAAACATACTCATCCGCACCGGCTGCAATTTCTGCTCTTCGCGGGGGATCGGCGTACCGGGTGGGAGACCGATGTTTTTGTCGTGCCGTCCGAATAGATGCATTCCGGACTTAATCATCGGTTGTATCGGATTCATCGGCGAACTCCTTTGCGATTCGAATGACGGTCTCTTGGGCAATTCTCTTGGCGCATCCCACGCGAACATGCTAAAGAAAGCATAGTAAAACTCCCGATATAGCCGCCCTCCCGCGGGCGCCCAGGTCTGCTTTCCGGCGGTCCCCGTCTCGCTCGGGTTTCGGGCGAACTACAATTGTAGGATGCTTTTTGGCGTGCCCGATACGTGCGGCAACGAACGTCTCGGACGCTATACCATCTCTCAAAATAGAATACCGGTCGTATGATGTTGACCATACCGTCTTGGTTCGCGGCGTGCGGGATATGGTTTATTTTTAGATACTATGTTAATAAATCTCAGCGGTATTGGAGTCGCGTTCGGGGGGGCGCCCGGTCTCGACGGAATAGATCTGGTCATACATAAAGGACAGCGCATCTGTCTTCTTGGCCGCAACGGTGTCGGTAAGTCGACGCTTATGCGTATTATTGCCGGAGAGATAGCGCCTGATCGCGGTGATATTGCCGCGGCCCCCGGTCTTCGCGTATCATATCTTCCGCAGGACGTTCCGCGCGGAATAACGGGGACGGTATTCGAGGTGGTGGCCGGTGGTGCGGGCGAGCCGGGCGATCGCATGGCCGCGTATCACCGTGCGCTGTCCGAAGATCCGAGTTCCTCCGACGTTTTCCAACATCAGCGGTATCTGGACGGCCATGACGGCTGGTGGATACAAACGCAAGCCGTTCGTGCGATCAAGCAATGCGGGCTTGCTGAAGAGGCCCGTTTTGAGCGGCTCTCGGGCGGTATGAAAAGGCGGGTCTATCTTGCGCGTGCCTTGATGACGGAACCGGACTTGCTGCTTCTCGATGAGCCCACGAATCACATGGATATCGAATCCATTGCGACAATGGAGTCTCAACTGCTCGGCGCCGGCGTTACGCTGCTTTTTGTCACGCATGATCGCCGTACACTCAAGAGGCTTGCGACGCGGATCATTGAACTCGACCGCGGTACACTGGTAGACTGGTCATGTGACTACGAAACATTTTTGAGTCGCAAGGATGCGGTGCTCGCCGCCGAAGAGAAGGCGTGGAAAGAGTTCGACAACAAGCTTTCGCAAGAAGAAGCTTGGATCAGGCGGGGGATCAAAGCGAGGCGAACGCGCAATGAAGGGCGGGTTCGGGCGCTCAAGCGGATGCGTGAGGAACGCGCCAAGCGTCGGGAGCGAACCGGTGCCGCATCCATGAAAATTTCGACGGCCCGGCGTTCCGGGAATCGGGTTATCGAAGTGCGCAAGTTGTGCTTCGCCTACGACGAATCCCGCATTATTCATGACCTCACCACCACGATAATGCGCGGTGACCGAGTAGGTATAGTCGGGCCGAACGGATGCGGCAAAACAACGCTTCTGAACCTTCTTCTCGGCAAACAGCAACCCCAAAGTGGATCGGTTACGCACGGAGTCAATCTTTCCATCGCATACTTCGACCAACTGCGGCAATTGCTCGATCCCGAAAAATCGGTATGGGAGAATGTGGCGCCTTCGGGAACGGACACCGTCGAAGTCGAGGGGAAATCGCGACATGTAATCGGATACCTGCGTGATTTCCTTTTTACCGCGGATAGAGCTAAATCGCCGGTAAAGCAATTATCGGGCGGTGAGCGCAATCGCCTTATGCTCGCCCGCCTGTTCGCCCAACCCGCCAATGTGCTGGTATTCGATGAGCCCACAAACGATCTCGACGCCGAAACGCTGGAGCTGCTCGAGGAACTCTTGTCGGCGTTCGACGGTACCGTGCTTACGGTGAGCCATGACCGAGAATTTTTGAATAATACCGTCACGAGCATACTGGCTTTTGGCGAGGGTGGGGAAGTGCGCGAGTATGTCGGGGGCTATGATGATTGGCGGCGTCAAGCCGAAGCCGCGCGGCGGACTTCCGCACCAAAGCCCACCACAAGCGAGCCGGATCGTTCGCGGCGTTCACGCGCCACCTCCACCAAGCTGTCCTATAAAGAAAAACGCGAACTTGAGCATCTTCCGGGACTTATCGAAGAACTCGAAGGCGAACAGGAACGCATAAACATGGAAATGGCCGACCCGGCATATTTTCAACGACCGGGCTTCATCACCCGTGCCAAGGAACGACTTGAGCAAATACAAAGTGAACTCGAGCGCGGCTATGCGCGCTGGGAAGAGCTGGAGGAACGCAATGACGGCTCTTCTCGGCAGAGTCAAAGATGAACAGAAACTTCTTATGACCCGAAACACAACCATTGGGTTCGATAGTGGGCGCATTCAACCGATCCGACGTTGCCGTCTTATCCGCCGGACGATTCGGTAATTACTGAATCAAAGCCTCAACACTGGCTTTTTATGGCGAAAAAGCCTATTTTACTGCTATGGATATAACTTACCTACATCCCTATGCAGCGTCTTCCGGATCACTCGCCCATCTATTCCCCCTCGCCGCGGCCACCGCAAGGCTGCTAGTTGTATGGTCGGTTTAGGGTTTCCGATATCAACACTTTCAAACGGCTCGGGATATGGAACTATCCCGCGGTGTCGGGTCTATGACCTCAACGTTTCGGCTTTCGTCCCGCAACAGTCCCCCAATCGCATTCCCGCGGTGTGTTTCGGGACTAAAAACTCCAGTTCTACCGTCGTAGCTTTCGCTATTTTGATGGTATTCGTTGCATTGCCGCTCCTGATATCGAGCGGTGTTCACGCCGCGGTTTCTCCGGCGGTGGATTCGGCCGGTGACTATTTAATGCGGCAGCGCTATGAACGTGCCAAAGATTTTGCCGCGCGGCGCCGTGCGGAAGACCCTTCCGACATTCGTGCGCTCTATGCCTATTTTACCGTGCGTCACACGCAAATCCTTGATTATGAATCGTATGCCGTTCACGGCGAAGAATTTCTTCGTTTTTTGGACACCGCCATGACGATTGTCGAGAACAGCCTGAGTTCAGGCTCACCGGTGGACACGGTTCGGCATCTGTTCTATCTCGGGAACATTCTGGGCAGCAAAGGCATTATCCAGGCCAAGACCGGGAAGTGGTTTCGCGCGGCAAAAACCGCTACTCGTTCAGTCGCGATGTTACGGGAAGCCAAAAAGCGTGATTCGACATTTCTTGCGGCGCTTTTGGGTGTTGGCCTGTTCAACTATTACCTGAGCCAAAATCTGGGCTGGGTACCTTTTTTTAAGGATCGGACCGAAGAGGGCTTACGCGATATTGTCGCGGCGACCGAAGCGGAGTTTCCTTATGACTACGCGGCCATGAACGCCTATTGCTGGATTTTAATCGAGCGGGCCGAATACGTTCGGGCGGACTCCATCGCCCGCGAGGTGCTTGCCGATTACCCTCGCAACACTATTTTTCTTAGAATCGCGGCGCGCTCCACACTCATGAACGAGAAATTCGACAAAGCGCTGCGAGACGGTCGGCGCCTGAGAGACCTAACGCTTGAGAGAGAAGGGGCGCTGCGCAACTGGTCGGATCTTTTGATGGCTTACGAGGTAATGGCGACGGCGGCTTTGGAACTGAACCGACCACATGAAGCTCTTCGGATTGCTCGCGAGGCACTGGAGAAAGAGGTGCCGATGTGGGCTCAAAAGATCGATCATGTACAAAATCACTGGTCATATCTGACCGAAATGGAGAAAAAATTGGATAAGGGAGGGATAGAGGATGCATTGTCCGAGTAGTAAACGAGTGTTTTTGATACTATGTGCGGTGGTGTCTTTTGCTCGCGGGTACGACCCAAGCCTGGCACCCGATCGAGCCGCGGACGCCCTGGTGTATCGTCTTGTCTCCCGTTACGGTCTTAAACCGCCGCGTTCGATTCTTTCACAACCACGGCGTGCCGCCGAACTGGCCGCTTTTCTTGAGCGGGCCGACTCGCTTGACGCCGCCGGGGTTCTGACCGGGCAGGAATCGCTGCGGCTCGAAAGATTGAAGCGAATCGTGAGTGGTGAGCGAGCGCTTTTGAGTTGGCCTGAAGAGGAAAGGCTGATCGAGAATCATCTCAATCTATCCCTTTTGGGTGAAATTGATCTGTTCCGTGAGTATGAGGGTGATTTTTCGGCCGAATTGAAGGGGATCATTGCTCCCTCGCTGAGTGGTGCAATCGGTCGTGTATCCTATTTCTCCGAGATCGATGTTTTTACCGAATATCTTTCCGATTCGATGTATCAAGCCTCGGGTTATCAACCCTACGAGGGTGTGCCGTATAACCTTTATGGAAGGGCTGACAGTAGTCACACCAGATCCTCGGACATATTCCGCGGCGGACTGTCGTTTTCCGGGAGACATGTTGATTTCGAGACGGCGGTAGATTACCTTCGGCAAGGACCGGCCGTCTACTACCCTTTGACGTTTTCGGGCGAAGCGCCGCCGGTGACCTACTTCAGGGCGCGTATGGATTTGGCCGGACCGCAATATGTTCATACATTTGGTCTTCTTCGCAGCCAGAAGAATAAAGACAAACATTTCTATGCTCACCGACTTACTATTCCAGCCTTAAACAATCGTCTCAACATAGGAATCAGCGAAGTGGTGGTTACGGGAAGCACCACCGATGAACAGGATTCATTGGATCCGGTCAACAGAGTGCAAGATCGCTATCGAATCGATGAGCGTGACTGGGAGTGGGTGTATATGATTCCTTTTGTTCCCTACGCATTTGCCGAGCACTATGTAGGCGATCGCGATAATGTGGTACTTTCCTTCGATGTTTCGCTGACGATGCCACGATGTTTCAGGTGGTATCTGGAGTTCTTTTTGGACGATATCACTACTCCGCTCACCATATTCAGCAATGATTGGGGAAACAAATGGGCGGTGACCGCCGGCGGGCAGTATTATGGTGTCTGGAAAGAACGCGATGTAACGGCGACGATCGAGTACTCTCGAGTTGAACCCTGGGTATATACCCATTTCGGCGGCGGCAGTCATCGCTACACCCACTTTGGTCAAAGTATAGGTTCACCCCTGGGACCCAACGCCGACGGTCTGGTCGGTCATCTTACCTATGCAATCCATCGTCTTCATACGGTTGGGCTCTTGGCGCGCATCGAACGTAAGAATGAACAGGTGCGCGGCGGGTCGCTTCGTCATATCTGGCAAGAGGGAAAGGATTCCGAGATAAAGGTCTTTTTGGAATCCGAGGGGCGCGAGGTGCGAAAGCTTGGTGGCGTTACGTGGCAAATGAGCCCGTTTGGGCTTTTCCACGTTGAAGCGCTCGCATTCTGCGAAGAGGGAGTTGGACTGGGATTCGAAGCTTCCGGTGGTTTCAGTTTTTAGAAACCAACCATGCCCGCGGAGTCCAGTATG
>WJJU01000731.1 GCA_014729595.1 Chitinivibrionales bacterium | reverse complement strand
CACGGATTCACCATCGGGGAACGACCTGGAACGATCGTCGGTGTATCCGGCCGAGGAGCCTCAACTCCGCAAGCGCTCATCCGTATGGCGCATCAGAACAGCCCGGAAATCTCGCCCTCGTTATTGATATCGATATCGAGTGCCGCGGGATGTTTCGGTAGTCCGGGCATGGTCATAATGGTACCAGTATAGACAACAACGAAACCGGCCCCCGCCGACACTTTTGCGTCGGACACGGTTATCGTGAACCCCGTCGGGCGCCCCGGACTACGAGGATCATCGGATAATGAAGCGGGTGTTTTGGCCATACATACGGGCAAATTGCCGTAGCCGAGATCCTCGATACGCTTGATTGCTTTGCGGGCCTTATCTGATAGTTCCACATTCGCCGCACCATATACCTTTTGGGCAATAGTAGAGATTTTTTCTTCGATTTTCATGTCTAGCGGGTAAAGCGGCGCGAATGAGCCGGGGGAATCGCAGTGCGAGCACACTTTCTCGGCAAGCTCCAGTCCGCCCTCCCCACCGGCTTCGCGGAAATCGGTAATCGAGGCGTCGACCCCACCCTCACGGCATTGCTTAAGGATATTCTGAAGATCGGTATCGTTGTCGCCGAGAAACCGGTTGATGGATACGATCACCGGCAAGCCGAACAATCGGACGTTTTCCACGTGCTTCATAACATTCTCGATACCGTGAGCGGCGACGGCGCGACGGGTAACGACCAGTACAACCGCGGAAGGTGTCAGGTCTCCGACACGGCACTTAATGTCAAAAAACTTCTCGGCGCCCAAATCAGCACCAAAACCGGCCTCGGTTATGACATAATCCCCAAGATTGAGCGCGGCCCGCGTTGCAACCAGGGTATTGCAACCGTGAGCGATATTTGCGAACGGTCCACCGTGCACGAGAACCGGCACCCCCTCGATGCTCTGCACAAGATTTGGATTGATTGCATGCTTGAGTAGGGCGGTCATGGCGCCCTGCACGCCAATATCCGCAACGGTAACCGACTTTCCTAGGTAATCATACCCCACCACGATATTGCTGAGCCGCTCTTTGAGATCGGCTATCGATCGTGCGAGACACAAAATCGCCATCACCTCCGAAGCCGCCGTTATCTCGAATCCGTCTTCACGCATTACGCCATTGATTCCAGCCCCGCCCAACCCGACAATGATGTTGCGAAGGGTTCGGTCATTCATGTCGATTACGCGACGCCAACATACTTTTCGAGGGTGAATGGCCGGCTCGGCCCTCTGGTGAAGATGGTTGTCGATCACCGCCGCCAAAAGATTGTGCGTAGCCGAGATTGCATGAAGGTCCCCGGTGAAATGAAGGTTGATATCTTCCATGGGAAGGACCTGAGAGTAACCGCCGCCCGCGGCACCACCTTTAAGACCCATGCACGGCCCCAGGGAGGGCTCTCGTATGGCAATCATTACGTTCTTGCCGATCTTTTTCATCGCCTGACCGAGACCAATGGTGTTGGTCGTCTTGCCTTCACCTTGCGGCGTAGGCGTCATGGCCGTCACTAGGATCAGTTTCCCCGGTCCCTCCTTGCGAGGCTTGGACGCAAGCTCCACGGGGACTTTTGCAATATGACGACCATAAGGAATCAGGTCTTCGAACCGGAGCCCAACCCCGGCGGCAATCTCTTCAATCGGCCGCTTGGCGGCACTTCGTGCTATAGCAATGTCACTTTTCATTGTCATGACCGGCAATCCCCGCCTCTCTTATGCTCGCGGTATCCCGAAACAGCCCAATATCCCGAGAAGAGCATCCCTACTAACGATTTTTTTGTTATAGTATTCGAGTATCCGCTCAAGATCGAATTCCAGCCTGATACCCGGCGGACAGTTACACCCTTCATCGGTGATAACCGAAACATTATCGGCCCTGATCTCCTCGGCCGCCGTAACTTCGGCAATCAGCTCGTGAAGATCACGCTCGACATAACCGCCGGCGGGAGTGTCTCCGACAATCGCCCGCGTATCGTCATCGATCAACAAAGGATATCCGAATACATGGTCGATACCGAGTTTGGCCCTAACGGCTTCACCGAATACCGCAAATCCCGTCGTGACCAATGCAATACGGTAACCCATGACTCTGAGGGTCTGAAGAAGCTCCAGAGTACCGGAGGTCGGCTGCACCCGATCAATGATTTTATGGAGGACCTCGGTTGGAAATCCCTCAAGTAGTGCCGCCGCCGACTTGAGCGATTCAGCGATATGGTTTATGGAATATACCTCGCTTATATTTGCCTCGGTCAAACCGGTTTGCTCCAGTATTTCGGCCCGCATCGGAGGCTCGATAAAGCTTGCGCCGATATCGAAAACAATCATTCGCTTTTCTTTATTGAAGACGTCCTCAGTCTGAAACAACGTATGAATGTTGAGTTCGGCCATCTTCTTACGAAGCGTACTTTTTATGTTTTCGAGCGGGAGCGTGGAATGACTGATGTCGGTGAGAAGTTCGGTGAGAAATACATCCTGACGCCCGATACTCTGCGCCGACTCAATATTTATGCGGTATTTGCCCAGCGTCTCGGCAACTGATGTGATGATCCCCGAACGATCGTTGCCCACAAGAATCATGAGCATGTTGCGCTTTTCGGGGTCGCGCGGTATGGGATTGTATTTATCCACACTCAACTGTAGTCCGGTGTCTTCGGCTATCCGCTCCACAATGGTGGTGAATTGTTCGATGCGTACATCGGTGTCACTTAAATCAACAACCGCCAAAACCGTAAACAGCCCATGAAGCACATCTTGGCGCAAATCGACGATATTACCGCCGACCTTGCTTATCGGCCCGGCAATACCACCCATCAACCCGACTTCATCATTACCTCGACCGTGGACAACATAAAGACGCTGGTGTGTCATGCTCTTCCTCCGTATGTTTGACCGCGCGAACACAAGCCCAGACTGTCCGAGAGCTAATAATATGGCTTTTGCCGTCACAAAACAGAAGATTTTGTGCGTGGAGGGGAGCGATGAGCTTACACTCGACCGGTTACAATCGACGGTTCCGGGTACAGGGCTTCACTCGGCGTGTCGGCTCACTCCGCCGTGCCCTCACGGATCGCCGACCAAGGCGACGTCGCAATCGGATACACCCGCCTAGCGTAACCGGCGCCAAAATTATCAAGATTTCTCATCTCTTGAATTGTAATTCTATAATCGGAACTCCGTCTCCACATCATCCCCCCGAGCGAACGGCCGCGTAACCCCGTTCTTTGAGTTCCTCCACCAGAAAATCCCGGTGGTCGCCCTGAATCTCTATAGTACCGTCTTTGACCGTACCGCCGGATCCACATTTACGCTTAAGCTCTTTGGCCAGTACCCCAAGGTCATCTTCGGTGAGAGGAAGGCCGGTGACGACGGTAACCCCTTTGCCTTTTCTGCCTTTTGTTTGACGACCCACCCGCACCTTTCCGTCGCCCTTGACCACCTGTTTTTTCTCGTGCGCGCAGATGCACTGCGAAGCCGGCCGGGAACACGAAGGACACATACGGCCATGGTCCGTCGAATAAACAATACCCTCATCCATATATTAAGTCTCTAACGCTAAAGTGTGAGAACCAAACCTCTGTTCTTGTGTCCCGTCCGAGAATTGGTATACACCATCCCCGCAAGCACCGCGCCGCGAATCGCTCATTGCCGATTCCACTCGCGGGCTTAGGGGGTATGACCCTTTGGGGATCAATCCCTGGGCGTCTTAGGCCGAGACGCCTCGACGACACGGCCAATATTCCCTCGACAATGTATCGACGTTTTTCGGACGGACTTACAGCAAATTGGGACAGTGCGACAGGGTGGGTCAAGGGTTTCACGCAAAGTAACGACCATGTCGCACCGTACCGCCCGAACGTGGTCATCAACGGCGGGGCACGTTCGTTCTTTCAGAGTTAAGGCGCCCCGCCTTTCGGGGCATAACGGCTCAGTCCCTATGGACAAGTTTGAAAAAGGTACTGGGACTTCCCGAAGCCTTTTGTTCCTGGTAGAGGAAAGCAAGACGGTTTTGGTCGAACTTCTCGAACCACTCTTCCCAAGAAATATGCTCCAGTGTCTCCTCACCGACGCCGCCGGGGAAATCGATACGCAGAATACCGGGATCATTTCCGTTTCCCGTGCCGCGAACCCGTGACGGACGACCATCGTGCGACTCTACCCATCGTCGTATTTCTTCATGATCGATTGTCTTGTTCCCTTTGGATTCGGCCATAGAGTTCCTCCTATGCATAATTTGAGCGCTCTCGATCCAACGATGCATCCATTTCCTTTTGGTGCAAGGGCTATACCGGCAAGTTCTTCACATGTATGTATTTTTTCTACAACAACTTGGTTCACTACCCTGAACCGCCTTAAGCGTTACGTTTCGCGATGACTTCGGCGAATCGGCCGCGGCTCATCGCACGCTCACACTCAGTTTTTTTTGCGGAAGAAAGCGCGTTGAAGCCGCCGGCATTTAGAGTCGCTTTCAGAATGAGTTACGTCGGGGAACAACCGGCAAGAAGGCCCGGATGTGACCCCGCAAAGCGGGAGGACGAGGCATATCCTCGATGCTATGGTGAGGAGGAGCACCGAAACGGCCAGTCGTCGCAACCGCCCTGAGTTACGGCTCATTTTGAAAGCGACTGCTAGTTCGTCGGCGATTTTTTGAGGAAATACAACCGTCCGCGGCCCTGGTATCCGCCGGCGTCCGTCCTACGGCGTTTGCGGGAATCATAACCGACGCCGACGACCGGCTTCAGCCTAAAAATGATCCGTGATGTTCGCTTTTCATCCAGGCGCTCGATGCGCTCGGTGGGAAGAACGCCTGTTCCGCTTCGGACCTACGAAACAATCCGGCGGAAGGATGGAAACGGGTGAAAACAAACTTACGGACCCGGTGGCGCGGCACCCACGGCGACGACCGGGGTAATCCGTTCAACTCGGCGTGGTCTCTATCGCGGAGACGGCAAACACCGACGTTGGTGAAGCGGGTCTCTCTTGGGTTAATTTTCACGTGCTCTCGGAAAGGAAACCGATCCGGCGGCCGAAACAAATGGTGTGGGACATGAAGGAGAAATATAAAAAAGCGTTCCTCGCGATTGAGGAACGCATAGTAACAAAAAAAAGGAGTTCCGCCACTACAATGAGGGGCACATTTTGAAACCCTGTTTCGGATTAAAACAGTGGTTTTTCTCTCGGACAGCTCGTTGATCCGCTTCGAGAGCGGCTTGAACTTGCAGCCCGAAGTAGAATTCCCAGAAATGTGGCGTTCAGTTCAAAAATGACCAAAACCTCACGCGCAACGGAACTCACAATACAATATACCCAAAAAGATGAAGCAATGCTATGTTTTTTTCAACCTTACCATTGCGATTAAACCTTTGCCTATATTGTAGCACAAGGTATGCCACGTCAAAATTGCGGTAGGAGAATCGGTCATGAGTGCATTTATCGTCGAAGGCAAGAAAAGACTCGCGGGTACGATCAAAGTCGCCGGCAACAAAAACGAAGCGTTTCCGTGCATTGCCGCCTGTCTACTTTGTCGCGAATCCGTCAGTCTGCGCAATGTCCCCGACATCGGCGACGTGCGTACGATGCTCGAAATCGCAGAGCGTCTTGGAGCGCGGGTTACTCCCCTCCGTAACGGCGCCTGCACGGTCAACGCATCGGGACGCCTTGCCTCGACGCTGCCTCTCGAACTCTCCAGCGCCATTCGGGGCTCGATTGTACTTGCGTCGGCGCTGCTGGTCAGAACCGGCAAGGCCATTCTTCCTCAGCCCGGCGGCGACACAATTGGACGACGCCGACTCGATACGCACATGCTGGTTTTCAAGGCGTTGGGCGCGCGAGTGCGAACGATTCGGCGTACGACCGGACGCAAGGGGCCCGCACTCACCTATACCATTCAAGCACCCCCGGGCGGCCTGAAGGGTGCCGACATTTACTTAGACGAAGCATCGGTTACCGCCACCGAAAACGCCCTTATCGCCGCCGCCGGCGCACGCGGACGAACAGTTATCGCCAACGCCGCCTCGGAACCCCACGTTCAAGGCCTCTGCCGATTCCTGGTGAACGCAGGCGTTGAAATAGAAGGTATCGGCTCGAACGTATTGACCGTTCACGGCGCCGAACGCTTCTCTTGCGAGAGCCACCGATTAGGTTGTGATTATACCGAAGCCGGTTCACTGATCGCTTTAGCCGCCGCAACGGGCTCCGGACTGGTCATTACCGATGTCGACCCCAATATTATGCGGCTTATTCT
>WJJU01000730.1 GCA_014729595.1 Chitinivibrionales bacterium | reverse complement strand
TCGATTTCGATCGTGCGATTTTGAATGACGCCAAGGTATACCTGAACGAGATCTTTCTTGTTCTTGTAAATCTCATCGCTAAAATGGATACCGCCGCCGGCCACACGAGCCAACGCACCTCGGCGCAGATCGAAGCGATAGGGATTGTTGGTATCGACAATGTGAAGAAGCCGCTGGATGGACTCTTCACCGAGAAGATCGACCGCCGAAGAAGTCATCTTGTCTTTTGCGGGGTACTTTCCGGTGACCGTTCCCAGGCTTTCGCTCAAAGGCACCGGAATAACTTGGACATGATCGAGCATCTGCTCGACATCCCCATTGGTAATCTCACGGATCTGCTCCCAAATGTAGCCGGTACAGGCGCCCAGAGGACGATAGTTGTCGTAAAGCTTTTCAATTTCGTTTTCTTTATACCCCGCCGTCTTCGCAAGCCATTCTTTTGTTTCGTTGGCGGAAGGGAACATATTCATCGCCATGATCATCGGGTCTTCATAGGTCTGCGATTCAATCGATCGGATTTTACCGTAACCGTCGAGTCTGTCGAGCCCGTTGAATTTAATGGTATACTTGCGGTTTTTATCCTTGGACAGGAATTCGCGATATCTGTTGCAGAGGAACTCCACGAAAAAGGTTTTACCGTTACCGGGTTCACCGACCAATACATAGGCCATCTCGGACGACGACCCGTTTTCCGCCGCGTCTTTCACGTATGAGACAAAGCTGTTGATTTCATCGTACATGCCGATCACATGCTTTTTCCCTTGGCGGAAAATGCTGAAATCATACGTGCTTTTCCCATTGACCACTACTTTCTCGATCGGGCTCTCCAGAATCATTCTGGCGACGCCTTGAAAAGCGTTTTCGTAGGTACGATCGCCTTTCTTCACCGCCTTGATGTGCTCGAGCAGACCGTTCTCTTTAGATCCCGCCATGATACCTCCCGGTTCCTCTACGCTCTCGAATGTCCATTTGACAGGGTTCCCCCGAGCTTCCTAAATGGAAGCCGGCCGTGCACCGTGCGACGAACCGCCGACTCAACATAGATGCGCGATATGCTCATATTCGCTTATCGGCTATTCTAGTATACCATGCTGGGGGGCTTTGGGCCACAGCCTTGTGGAAGCCTGGTTACTCGGCTGATGCAATGGCCGTACAACCGTTATTACGACGGTGCCGCGCAAATGTTGCATCGCTCGAGCTTTCCACCATAGCCCCCTAATAATCAAGCGGTTCACGGGCCGATTGTATTTTCTGCGGGTGAACTAAACCACTATACGCCAACCATTCAGCGGGGGGAGGGAACCAAGCATGCCCAAACCGATACTTGTTGTCATGGCGGCCGGCGTCGGAAGCCGCTATGGGGGAATGAAGCAAATTGAGCCCGTTGGGCCGTCCGGAGAGATTGTACTCGATTACGCCGTGTTCGACGCCGTGCGGGCGGGGTTCGGCAAGGTTGTTTTCGTTATACGGCAAGAAATCGAAGAAGCGTTTCGGGAAAAAATCGGCAAGACGATCGAGCGAAATGTAGATACCCGCTACGCGTACCAGTCACTCGATAAGCTACCCGACGGCTACGGTCTTCCGGAGGGAAGATCCAAACCGTGGGGCACCGCCCATGCCGTTCTTTGTGCCGCCGAAGAGGTGGATGCCCCCTTTGCCGTGATCAATGCCGACGATTTTTACGGTAAAAATTCATTCAAGGTACTTCACGAATATCTTGTGAATGCACGGGATCGTGACGGCATTTACGATTACTGTATGGTTGGTTTTGAATTGAGTAACACCCTGACGGAGCATGGGCATGTCTCGCGCGGGGTCTGCACAATCGGTGACGACGGGTATCTCGAGGGCATAGTTGAGCGCACCAAAATCCGTCGTTTCGGCGATGAGGTGAAGTACGCGGTCTCCGATGAGCACTGGGAACCGATTCCCGCCGACAGCGTTGTCTCCATGAATATGTGGGGTTTTACACCGTCGTATATGGAAGAACTACATCGAAGATTTCCCCGCTTTCTCGACCAAAACATAGCCAACCCTAAAGCCGAATATTTCGTACCAACCGTCGTTAATGAACTTATCGAAGAAGGAAAAGCCCGTGTGCGCGTGCTTCCCACCGGCGACCAATGGTTCGGCGTAACCTACAAGGAAGATCGGCGAGTGGTAGTCGACCAAATAGCCCAACTCGTTAAAAACGGGGTGTATCCCGCCAGGCTTTGGGAATAAAGCCACGGGCGTCTTAAGCAC
>WJJU01000729.1 GCA_014729595.1 Chitinivibrionales bacterium | reverse complement strand
TCGTGATGCAGGAGTGTTTAGAGAGATCAACAAAGAGTTGGATGCTCTACTGGAGAGCTAATGCGTATTGTCCGTAATCCACTTTAGGAATTCGGGATTTCCATTCTCAATCGGAAGAGCAATCACGCATGGACACTCATAAGAATGATGTTCCCTGATACGCTCGATAGTACGATCGACCATATCTGCGCCGGTTTTAGCAAAAAATGCCGTTTCGTCGTCTTCCTGTACCGCTCCATTCCACCAATAGAGCGAGTGTATTGTATCCTTAATTTGCTGATTCCTTAACAAAAAAAGCAACCATCTTGGGCTTGAAATATTGTATCCTTAATTTGCTGATTCCTTAACAAAAAAAGCAACCATCTTGGGCTTGAAATGTTGTAATTTGTAGGTGAAAAAGGAAACTACATTCACAACGATATTCAAAACCCAATAGGTTGCCAGTATGAAAAACATAGTACATGCCGAAATCGAAGACAAGATCAATGCCATCGAGATTACTCCCGAGAAGATGGTTGGCAGGGGTGGGCTTGCTTTTATGCTGCGATACATCGACGTTATAGGCCTTCATGATCTTGTTGAGGATGTCGTCGGCCATTTGCGGTTTAGCAGCAAGGGCAAGGCGATTTGGACTATTGTCCGTCAGATACTTGCGGCATTTATCGATGGCACCGATACCACAATGAATGGTTTTGACCAACGACAGAAAAGTCCGGAATACGCTGCGCTGCTTGAGTGCAAGGCCGAAGAGCTTATCAAGGGTGGTGCGGTTCGGCGCTTTTTCGCTAAGTTTGTTGGGTATCGCTACCCCCTGTGGCGCAAGGTGCTTCATCAGATATTTCTCTGGCGCTTGCGGCAGGAAAACCCTTCGTACATTTCTCTCTATGTGGACACGATGGTACTCGATAATGACGGAGCGTTGAAGCGTGAGGGCCGCAAGCCGACATACAAAAAGAAGAAGGGGTTTCAACCCTTGCATATACATTGGGGCCCCTACATTGTGGACGTGGAGTTTCGGTCAGGGGAAAAGCACTCAAATTATCAGAGCCGCGCGGTGCAGGCCATCGCCAAACTGGTACACATTGTTCGCGAGCAGTATAGTACGGACATCCCGATTGTAGTCAACTGTGACAGCGGCTTTCTTAGCGAAGAAAATTTCAGCGCCTTCGAAAAGCTTGGTGTTCATTACGTCGGCATGGGCAAGCTCTACGATTATCTCTATGAACCCCTTATGAATACCGACTACAATACATTGCCTACCGTGCAGGGCACGAATGCTGAATGGGCATACTATGAGTTCGGAAGTCGTTTTAAGACCGGTAAGGACAATCGTTTCCGCCGCACCATATTCACGACGATCTGCCGTGAAGGCGAACAGACAGTGTTGCGAGGAACACGTCCCGATTCGTTCATTCATACAAACCTTGGCTGCAATGAGGAGCTGGACGA
Source organism: Chitinivibrionales bacterium (assembly GCA_014729595.1). Lineage (GTDB taxonomy): Bacteria > Fibrobacterota > Chitinivibrionia > Chitinivibrionales > WJMI01 > WJJU01. The sequence continues at coordinate 7,422 of WJJU01000729.1, read as the reverse complement.
ACGCCTATGCGCCGCGGGTGGCGGGCATTTCCTGGAAGCTCAGTCGATAATCACGCTTGCCCATTCAAATGGTTTGGAGGAGCTGAATCATCGAAGCATCAAGGAGTTCATGGGCACCGAACATCTTCCCTTCAAACGCTTCGGCATGAATGCCGCCTACTACTACCTCATGGTGCTAGCCCATTTCATCACAGAGGCCTTTCGGGAAGATGTGGCTGCTGAAATTATTCCCCAAAGGTGTTATCCTACGCGGCTGCGTCGTACACTGATCGACTTTGCGGCCAAAATCGTGCGTAGCGGTGGAAGAACGATTATGAAAGTGACACGAACTATCTTCGATGGAATCAATATTCACACTTTATGGCAACGATGCAACAATCCGCCGTTATTGCTCAGCGCCGATTGAGCCGGGCGCTGATTCAACGCACATCCCGAAGAGTAAAGCCGATGGGCCTTGAGTTCTCTATGTCTGCATATCCTGCTGAGATATGCGCAACTGCCCACAAAAGTCCCAAATGTCTACTTTGAAGGCTATAGCATTTCTTGTCGGCCTCTTTTAAGGCCATCCCGCTTATGAAAACACAACAATTCGATAAATCGTGACCATTATGTGAAAGAATCGACGAATTTAGGTGATATTTGTTCACCTCCCCGGACCGGGGATCGAAAGCCGGACCCTTTAGCGCAACATGTGATTAACCAAATATTAAAACATTACTTTTCTCCGCCTAAAGTGACGGTGTCAAACATACGCTACCAAATGGGGCAAAATATTGACACTACAAAAGCGCTGTTAGAGCGGTTCTTGCCGAACACTACTCTTTCCCAAGTATATAAATATCCTGAAGAAGGTCCTCGTTGTCGCGACCGGGCACATGCTTAATCAGCCTAAAACCCAAAGGTAAAACGTTGGATTCGACATACGCTCGGCTAAAGAAGCTCCCATATTCATTACCGCCCTCCAAACCCTTCTCAAGAATTACGCAATTGCCTTTATTATACTGTTCGAAGAGCTCTCCGCTCAGGTGTCCCTTGAATTTATGACCATGGGTTGTAAAAAGGACGATGCCTTTATCTGAGAGAACCCTGCGGATCTCTACGAACCAGTCCTTCTGAATAGATGGTGAGAGATGGGTAAATACGGATATAGCGTAAAGGAAATCAATAGTTCCCCCAGAGTAAGGCAAACCAGGCTTCAGATCGTTAGTACTGAACTCTGCACATTTCAAATTCTCAGCGCACCACTTTACTAATTCTCTATTGTAATCACAACCGCAGAGTTTGGCATTAGTTAAACTGGGCCAATGGCGAATCAACCGTCCGCAACCACACCCAAAATCCAAAATGGAACCAAAATTTTCTACCACAGCGCCAACTGAATTAAGCTGTTCGACAAGATCCAAGAAAACCGTCCGGCCTGCGTAAAAATAATCACGCTGACTGCCGTGCCCAACAACCTGATATATGAGCCGCGACGGTGGAACGGGATATCCATCGGGAGAGGGGCGCAACCGGAAAAAGACCTCTGCAATGGTTCCCTTTGACTCCAAAGAACTTCAGGAACCTGTAGAGCATGATTGCTGTAGGCCTTGCGGGCTCAGGAATAAGCTCCTTCAGTAACATACTATTCCGTATCCTTTGCAACTAAGATACCTATAATAGTGATAACTCGAATGTTTTCGCATTTCTGTTGGCTATGGCATGTTCTCTCAGTCACTTAATCCCAGGGCGGCCTTGATCTGCCGTAGCTCGCTTTTGACGTTTTCGAGTTCTTCACGCTGCTCATCGATCTGCCGCTGCTGCTCCTTTACTGCTCCGACAAGCACCGCAACGAGCTTCCCGTATTCCACGGATTTGTAGCCCTGTAAGTCTTCGTGCACCAACTCTGGAAGAGTTTCCTCAAGTTCTTGGGCAATCACGCCTATTTGTCGGCCCGATTCGATATTTCTGTCGGGAAAATCCTCTTTGTTCCAATAAAAGTAACACGGCTTTATCTGGAGCGCCTTGTTGAGGCAGGAATCGAGAGGGGCAATATCGCTCTTAAAGCGCCTATCCGATGAGCTACAACATGTCGGAGCGGTTATCCTATCGGTGACATTTAGGTGCCCGTAGATGGTTGTAGCTTGTCTGTACATGTCCATGATGCACATCCATTGCTGCTCTCCACCTTTGTAGACTGTGCTAAAAACAAGGGCTGCCTCATCAATACCATCCTTATTGCTAATGAGCATTTGGGAATATGTCTGATCAGGATCACTCGGCCTGCCCATCTTTATACCATAGGTAGCGTTGCACACTATCTGCCCATAGCCGAAATTTGGGTTTATTTTGGACCCGTCGATTTTAGAGTAGCTACTTATGTCAGCGTTTGTGATCGTACCATCCTTAATATTATCAGAATCAACCTTTCCCGACCCAATCACCGGATTCGGATACGTCCCCGACAAATCCCCACCCGCGCTACCACTTGGCGGAAGTGAGCTTGGCGTACCATTAATTTTGCTATACGAGATTTTAGCGGAAGAACTGATATCGGAATTAGTGATAGTCCCATCCACTATGTTCCCGCTCGAGACCGAATTAGGCCCAATAGTTGTGCTATTAAGCTTTTCCGTCACATCGCTGCTCAGGTGCGCTTCGGTTACCGCGGATTCCTGGATCATTCCGCTGCTTACGGAGCCAGCCTCATCTTTATTCACTTTTTTCCCGAGTTCATTATTGAGTCCGGTTACATCGGACATTGCCCGTTTTGGTAGATTGGTCAAGCCGGAGCCGTCACCGGTAACCGACGAAGCGGTCACACTCCCCGGCACGGTCATATTCCCATCTTTTACGGTAACCGGCTCTGTGCTCCCGGGCGTCTCGACATAAAAATTCCCATCATCTTTGGTACCGGTCCATCCCATTGTTGCGGTTGTATTTTGACCGGTTTCATCGTAGAACTCGACCGCGGATTTCTTTTGCGCTGCCGTCGTCCCGACAAAAAGCATAACGACACCCATCGAAAACAATCCATTCCTCATAACCATCATGTACCTCCGCATGTTTTTTTATCGAATAAGTATACGCACTTTCCCATGAACCTCGACCGTTCCTGATTCATACAAGCCGGGTTCCGGACAGATCGTGCCCTGGCCCTGGGCGCTGATTGACTTTATCATTACGTTAAGGCTTGATCCCAATTCCGGAACACGGCATTCATCGGCGCCGATTTCAACGAATGTTGCCGTGACATTTTTGTCTTCATCGACCACGAGCGTGATGCTCGACTCGCTGCCGCCTACGGCGCCGCCCCATGAGTCGAACTTGTAGCCTTCATCGGCCTCGGCCGTCAAGGTGAGGGTGTCGCCAAAGCGATAGCTATTATTGGCTGCCGTGGGCGAGACGTTTACCGAGCCGTACTGCGAAGAGATATTCACCGTATGATACCTCTCGGATACGGTGACACGCACCGTGATCGTATCGGCGAGTTCGCCGTCGAATGCTTTTATTTTGATATTGTAGTTACCCGCATCACGAATACCGGCAACAAAGCGGTAGTTAGCCCCGGCAAGATTCTTTATTCGCGGCTGATTCGAAAGAATCGTATAGCTAATCGCATCGCCATCGGGGTCGGAACACGAATCGGCAAGGTGAATGTCGATGGAATCGCCTTCCTGGACGGAAACCGGCATAAACTCATTATTGAACTCCGGTGCACGGTTTGGCTGGATTACTTGTATTCGCATGATAACATCGGCCGAAAGCTCGCCATCGGAGACCTTCACCACCGCCCATCGAATGACCGCCGCCGAAATCGCGCTCACCGTAAGAGCTCCTTCGGGCGATACCGTCACCTTATCGACCGGATCGACCAGCGAAAACGAAAGCGTATCGTCATCCGGATCGCTACAGGAATCCGCAAGCGATAAATGGAACGTTTCGCCAACGTTTGTCTCGATTCTGATGGTATCGCTACTCCACCGTGGCGCGCGATTGGGCGGGCCGCCATCGACGATGTTGGACAAGAACGACTCTTTGCTGCCATCGTAAGCCGACACCCCATAGAAATACTCACCGACATCGGTAGTGGACCAGGAAAGATCGGTGGTCGTCCCCACGGAATCGTACGTTTCGAACGCGACCGATTCCGATCGATAAACGATATAATATTGAATATCTTGAACCGCTGCCCACGAAAGCGACAGGCTTGTTTCTGTTCGTTCCGAGACGACAAGATCGGCAGGTGCATCGGGGATATCGTTACTTCGCACCTCGATTCTCACTTTGTTCTCGGTCGTATCGGTTCCCGCCTCATTACTTACCACGCAGGAATACACACCGGACTCCGCAACACTCAGCGCGTTCAAGGCGAGTTCGCTCCCCAAAGCGCCCGACAGCGGTTGGCCGTCCTTGAGCCACTGGTACCCAAGCGGTGCGCTTCCCGTAGCGGATACCGAAAGCGTGGTTGATTCCCCTTCAAAGAAACTTCGCACGCCGGGATCTATCATTATAGCCACCGGCGGTACCGCCCGGATCGTCACGCTCAATACCGCGGAATCGACCGCTTCATCTTGACGCACCAGCACGATGCACCATGTTTGCCCGATTGCCATAACGGCCCCATCGACCACCACGCCTGAATCGGCCGCGCTCATTCCCTCGCCGCAGCCATCCAGCTCGAAAGTAATCGGTTTATCAACGAATCGCTCGACCACCGCAACCAACGAATAGCTGGTATCCCCGCCGTCATCGATCGCAATATCGACAGTATCTTCGATGAAGCGGATTGTTTTCAGACTGTTTTCTCCAGAGAAGGCGGGTTCGGAATAGGGCGATTCTTCGCCTCCCCTCACCGCGGTCACCCAGAAATAGTACTCACCTTTTTCGGTGAAGAATTTTGTATCCATTCCCTCGGCGGAACCAATGGCAACAGGGGTATCGTCAAGACTCACGGCACGATAAATTTTGTACCGTTCCGCGGATTCGACACCGGTCCAGACGATTCGCAAGAACTGATCCCCTTCGGCAACAACCGCTACATTCGTTGGCGCGGGCACCGCCGACGCGGCCACCGAAAAGGATATTCCCGCGGTATCGGCGCCCCACGCATTTGTCACGACACATCGGTAAAACGCCATTCCATCGGACCCATACGCCGCGGTAACCAGCGTGTCTTTGTTGGCGTCGCTAAGCTCCATTGCGCCGCGATACCACTGATACGACAACGGTTCACTCCCCAACGCCTCCACCCACAACGTGCATTGCGCGCCGCCAGTTACCGGCCCGGCAATCTCGCTAAAAGCCGCGATTTTCGGCGCGCTTACTTTCACGAAGGTAATCACTGAATCGGTAATGTCTCCATTTTCGGGGCTATACGATGTTTGCAGGTGAAGAGCCTGGCTGCCGGTATTCAAGTCGCTTATGGTAATGGTATAGTCCCACTCACCTTTTCCGCCCCACGCGCTCCAGTCGGTCGTATCACCGTCTTGCATTATGCGCCAGCGAAAAACATTGGCCTCGTAGTTCCCGGTAAGCACCAGCACGATTGTATTTGATACAACGGTGTCATTTTCTGAAAGCGCCAGGCTATCGAATGTCATTGAAGGCGGTTTATAATTTGGATTATTGGGATCTAACGGATGATCGTCGGGGCTGACAGTCGTGCAGTATAGTACAAAAGAAAGCGAAGCTGCAAACACTGCTGCTACAAGGGGATGGATTTTCATACTTTTCTCCTATGTTCTATTCTTATTTCTATGTTCCGGCGTTTTGTTTTGTTTTTTTTACTGTTTTTTTTGGGTTTGCTTTTCTGGAAAGGGCTGCTTCCTAGCCCACTTCGACACCGCTCACTTCGACAGGCTCACTTCGGAGCAGTGCGGAGCAGTACACCGCTTTAGATCCCCCCCAAAAAATGCTTTATTATATGCATGTCGTTACATCCGGCATGGTTATGTCTGGTTGCTAATAGCGATAAAAACATATGTTCCTTGCACCCCCCAATCAAGCTAATCCCATAATCCCATAGATCACGGTTCAGACAACTGCTGGGGCCGCACTCGCACAACGCATCACCTTAAAAAAGCGGATGATCAAGCGGAAAATCAGCAGAGCCAAAAATCTAACGCGATTTTTCTCCGCCTAAGGTAACGGCGACGCCCATATGTATGACCGGCTCGAAATCAGGGCTCAAACCGGGGGTTATCTGTATGGCTACTTTATCTTTTGCGGTGCGTTTTGGACGTAGAAAGAGGATTACCGAGGTAGGGATTGCCGCGGCGGCGACGGCACTGAGGACAAATCCGGCGCCGCGAAAGAGTTTGTGTTTTCGGTAAATATCGTTTTGTCGTACGGGATCCGATTCGGCAAGGTAGTCATTGTGGGTTTTCTTGCCGCTAATGAATGATGCCGCGGCGCCGATGCCGGCAACGACACCCGTTGCCCCGGTGGTTATCGGCAGCACCAGTGAAGGCCCTCCGCTCTTTGATTCAGGCTTTTTAGAGATTTCCGGCGTTGGTTGCGGCTCTATCGGCTCTTCGGTCTTTACATAGCTATACGGCACGCCATCGGTCACCCGCGCGATCGAATCGTTGACCGTGAAATGAAATTGCCCGTTGGCGTTGAATGTCGCATTGTTCAAGGAGAGCATCTCTTTTTCCGACTTCACGCCATAAACGGAAAAAGCAAGCACAAAATTGGACAACGATACCTCTTCAGATTCCTCGGTCACATAAACCCCATTCCAGTCAAAGGGCTGAGGCGGTGTTTCCGAAGAAGGATTGTACCGTTGATCGTTCGCCGAAGTAAACACCACGGGATGATTTAGCGTGCCCTTGGCTTTCAACGACCCATAGACCACCATGCCGGTAAAAGCCTTGAACAAAAGCACACACCCCTCACCAATGATCGTTGTCTTCCCCGCGGGAATAGTGAGATTATCGGCCACAATGAACGGATTGCCGGTGGAGTCAAGAGTCATACCACCAATATCACCCGACAACGAAGTCTGCCCCGCGGCAATAGCCGCCAACAACAATGCCGATACAAGCGCTCGATAGCCCATAATCATATTAAGCATGTCCAATTCCGATGATGGAAAAACACCTTCTAACGGCTTTGCAATATACTTATTGCGGCGGGGAGGGTGGGGGTAATTGGGAAATTTTTTTAATTTTAATTTTTAGGGTGGGGGGGCTTTTTATGGAAAGGGCTGCTTCCGAGCCCACTTCGACACCGCCCACTTCGACACCGCTCACTTCGACACCGCTCACTTCGACAGACTCACTTCGACAGGCTCAGTGCAACTAAAACTGATAGGTATTTTGATTTTTTTGCTTACTGTAATAAAGTAAAATAACTTGGCTATGTTTTGACAACAAATTTTAGGAGTTTTCTGAGGATTTCAGCGATTCTGGATTCAAATCTCCTCTTTGCGTTGTTGTT
>WJJU01000728.1 GCA_014729595.1 Chitinivibrionales bacterium | reverse complement strand
GGGAAGCTGTGCTTCAAGGATGGTAGCGGGAACAGTCATGACTTGTATTGAGATAAGCTTAAAGACGTACCTCCCGCGTTTGTTCGGTTGGCATTATGAGCGGATTATTGTGCGAGATGCAGTTGCCCGTTCAATGCTCGTCTCTATTGGATTAGCCGATTAATTGAGGGGGCCGGGAGGGTCCCCCGTTTCCCCGCCTTGGTGCCGGTTACAAAAGAACCACCATTCTCGTCTCGTTTCTTGCCTCCCCTTGTTCCGCGAATCGACAGGCGCGGCAGCGGTAATTTTGGGGGTACCTCAACATAACCGAATTTCCTGCTTCGATTTGCATAAACGTCAAATCCCCGCTGCGTCACCTCCGCCGGCAACGGATTATCCGTGATTCATTTCCTACCCAAAATTCGTTGGGGCTTATTGACGCGAGACCCATGATGCGATTGGTTGTACTCTGATATCGCCATCGTCGTTCGCCGTTGATTCGGAATGCGATTACGTCGCCCGATAAGTAATCGCCCACATATACTAGCTTGTTGGCCGCATCGTAGCTGAGCGTATTCGGGGCCCGGAGGTCCTCTGCAAGGCAGTGGAATTTTGCATCGGCTTCGTCAATTAAAAATAAGGATCCACCGTCAAAATCAACCAGCAATAATGATCCATTATCGGCTATATACAGCTCCTTCGGCATCCGTAGCATAGATTGCCTTGGCAAAATTCTCAAGAAAGTATGCCCGGTGTCCCACTCTGCGATTCGACGGTTCTCTTCGTCGAGTACGTAAATGCGACCTTTCTCGTTCACTGCAATGCTTCGAGGATGTTGGAACTGATCTTCGCCGGCGCCTTTACCGCCAAACACGGAAATGTGCTCACCTTGCGCAGTGAATCGGTGGATTCGATGACCGTTGTATTCGGCAACGTAAACGGTACTGTCCGGGCCAAAGGCAATATCGTGGGGGCATAAAACCCGGCTGACGGCAGAACCGGTATCGCCGAACGCAAACCGGAACTCGCCCGAACGATCATAAACCAAGATGCGATTTTGGGAGCAAGCGCAAACGTAGACATTGGAGTCAGGACCCATTGCAATACCCGCCAAGCCTCCAAGCCCCTGTGCTTGCTCGTCACAGCGATTAATGGCTCCTATCGAATCAAACAACGAAACGGCGACTATACTGAGCGCAGAGGAGAAAGGTCCCTCCTTGCCGGCGTAATCAACTGCGCAAACACGGTACTTGTACGTGCCTCCTGCGATCAAGGTATCGTTAAAATGAATCGTATCGGCAAATAGCGTATCGAAGACAGGTTTTGGCGTGAGACATACGGTATGATCCGCCGGACCGGTTAGGTAGACATGATATCCTGCCAAACCTTGGGCGGTATGCGGACTCCACGAAAGATTTGCGACCTGCCAGGAGGTATCGTACGATATGGCCGGCCTTTCGATTGGCGATAGGCCCAGGAAAGGAAGCTTAAGCGTGTCGCGAATTGTGTCCATTTCGCCTGAACGTATTACAAAATTTGTGTCCAGAACCCCATAATCCTCGTAGAGTGTGATAATGTGCGCATCATATTGACCGGCGGCTATGTCTCTTAGCTCGAAGTTGCCGAGTGAGTCGGAAGGCGTAATGACCAGGTCGCTGCCGAATAAGACAATGAACGCTTTCCGAGCGTCGTGATACGGCTCGAGGCGTACAACACCCCGCAACCCGCCGGGCGCCTTAAGTGTGTCGCGAAGAGTGTCTCCTTGGGCGAGATACTGTTTATCGATAACGATGGAATCCCTTCTTGCCAATTCGCCGTGCAGTTGGTACTCGATGTTATATGTCTCTGAGGGCAGTGTGCCAAGTCGAATGATGCCCCCGCCGGCGCTTACCGCCGAGTCGATCAGTCCAGTGCTACCCACCAAAGGCGAAGGACTGTGATTCACCGAGTAGAAGCGAGCCTTTACCCCGGTGGCGGGCCTACCCTTTTCATTATAAACAATTGCCACGGTCTCCGAAGACGATGATGTTTCGTCGTCGGAAATCTCCTTAGTGTCGTCGTGCTCTACGGGACCAATCACGCATAATATCAGGAGCGTTGAAACCGTGGTAAGACTTATTCTCCAAAACCGGATCATTAGAGAAACCTCTGCTCGTTGTCGTCATTGGGAGGGGCAAGATGATCGCGTGTAACCGGATAGAACTGCAAATTCAGTTGGTAAACTCGGTCAGCTTTGCCTTCTTGCCGGACCATGGCTACGGCTTTGCGTCTGAATGCTCGAATTTCCGAACGGATATCCTCGGCCATAGTTGGCGATATGCCCAGAGTAAGCGTGGCTACTTCTCGTTTGGAAAATTCGAACCGCTCAATCGCTTGCTTCCCCAGCTCGATCATGGCGGTGTTGAAGCGTCGTACGGATATCTTTACCGCCTCATCGTCGCCCGAAGTTATATCACGTTCTGTGACACGCCAGTATCCGTTGCGTTTTCGCTCGATGAAGCCCAGCTTGTGCAAAACCTTAACGGCGCATCTTGCCTCGTAAGCGGATACGGACGGCTCAAGCCTGGCGCCTAAGGCGCCATAATCACCTCGGAATTTATAGATGGTCATCAACGCCCGAATCGCCGAGTAATACCACTCCATGTAAAATTGATATCGGTGTGGTTGTACCGTATCGACGTGAACATTGCGGAAATGTGTGAGTCTTTCTAAACTGTATTTACGTTCGCCCGCGGTTGATGCCTGGCAGAAAGAAGCTAAGAGTCCAAGGTATTCGGTTTCGCGGGGATTGAGGTTAAAGATGTCGGCAAGGATCGGGACATGGCGGTCGCTGATTTTCACGATACCGCGTAAAAGGTGAGAGAAGCCGGCTGATGATCTAATCCCGAGCTTGCGTGAAACGGCACGGTGCGAAAAAGCTTTATTCTTTTCCCGCTTTTCTTCGTATGCCTCGCGAAGAAATGTCAGATGATTTGTATAATGGTATATATTCGGCATGCGGCAACCCTTTTATTCTATGCATGGCCGGACGTTTTTAATGAGTTCGCACGCGCATCCAAAGGAGAATACTGTTTCTAATCGCTTACGCACGCAACGAACCGGTATGCCTTACCGAGCACCATACGGGTGTCGATTATGCGGTCTTCTAAAGAGGTCGAAATGGATCTCCTCAAATGGGAAAACCGGCTACCTTCGAGAAATCTTCCATGCACATTTCTCTGCATTAACAAACCTGATTCCGCTACCATCAAAAAAAACCTATATGAATTATTAAACCTACTATCGTATAGTACGAAGATACATCGAAGGAAGTAGGCTGTCAAAGGATCGGTCTTGGATTAAGAATTGGTTTTATTTTCAGCTCCTTTAAACCTCGGTAAGTTCTTGCGCGTTAAAGACAACGATCCTAAGATTATCGCAAGACCCACCAGGAAATGTGGCGGCAATTTCTCATCAAGTATAACCCGAGCCAATAATGAAGCTATCACCGGCTTCAGGTAGAAAACCGAGGTGCCCGCGGTAATCGATAAGCGGCTAAGACCGTAGAAATACAATACATAAGCCAAACCCGTCGCCGCAAACGTCAGATAGGCGATCCACAGCGCGGTAGGAAACAAACCGCCGTAAATAGTTCCATCAATGAACGGTAGGAACAGCGGCGAGCCGGTTGTGAACAAGAGCCCCATAACGGTAAAGGGACCATAAAGAGCTACATATCGCTTGGCGGCGGTAATATAGGTGCCGAAGGCGACGGCGGAAACAAACATCAGCAAAGGTCCAACCGCTTCGGACATTTTGACCGTCTCGGGGCCAAAACTCACCAGATAGACGCCTCCAAACCCTAAAATCAGACCCACAATGCCTCTGACGGAAAGACGCTCCCCTACCAGGAATATCGCTGCTATTGTAGAAAATACCGGATTAAGGCTGAAGATCACAGCACCGGTCGATGCGTTTATCGTCCGAAGGCTAAGGTGGAAAGCGCCAAAAGCCAGTGGTACTCCGATAATCGCAATTGCAAGCATTGATAAGAAATCGCGTTGGCGGATATTTCCGAGGTTTTGTCGACCAATATAGAGCAAACAGAGGCCCGCCGCAAAAAAACGTATAAATGCCAGAAACCAAATGTCCACATTGCCTGCGATATGCTTGGTGACAACCTCAATAGTACTAAACAGCCCGATCGTAATCAGGATTGCACCGTATGATTTGATCATGGAAGATTCTCGCCCGCATCGTCTTTTGAAAAAAAATACTAATGCTATGTCTCATAATCGGCGATATTTCATCCGCGAATGATTGGCCGTACCGTCCGAGAAGGTGGCGGCGGTAATGAGACAAGACACCTGCTCAAAATAGCTTGTATTCAGAAGGAGGCGTATCGGAAACCTTTGCGCGCTTGATTCGATTATGCATAATACCACGCCCTGCTGGTGGCGCATCCCCCTCGGCACACGATATTTTGGTTCTAGTGTAACCGGTAGTGAATTCGATGCTGGAGCAGGAATGAGAAACTCTCTTGTTTGCGGTCTGATTTTAGGATCATGGATGCTGGGGATGGCTGAATTGCCCGGCGAAAGCAACGATTCCACGGCAATAAAGGCAACAAAGTGCTCGGTTTTATCATTCACCGGCAGCATGTTGGCCTTTATGGATAACACGGAATATTTCAACGACTTCCTAGACGGCTACCTTCACCTTGGCGCCTGGTTCACGGGCCGCCTGGTCTATCGTCCCGTCGATCAGCTTAGCTTTGCCGTAGGTGTGCATCTGAGGAAAGCATTCGGCGATGAACGTTTTCTCTCCGAAGCTCGTCCCGTCTTCCGGGCATCGTACCGCGCCGGTCGTTTTCGCTTTACAATAGGTGAAATTGAGTCGTCCAACCGCCACGGTCTACCGGATCTGTTTTTAAATGAACAATGGACCGTAAGGCATGGCCTCGAAGAAGGATTACAGCTATTATATAAAGGCGAAGCCGTACACCAGGATTGTTGGGCCGTATATGATTCGCTCAATACGCCGGGGTATCGGGAACACTTGATGCTGGGTAATGCGACATTCATTAAAAGGGGACCACTTACATTCATGGCGCTGGCGTACGTCGATCACTATGGCGGCCAGGAGTTCGCACCCGAAGGCGATCCGGTACGCGAGAATGTCGTGGGCGGATTGGGGGTCAGGTTTGTTCATGATCGGGAGGGAATACCACATACGCTTGGCGCCGAAGAGATAGGGGTACTATCGCTAACTTCCAACGATAGAGAGAAATATGATCACCAACAAGGCGGTGGGTCCTACACGCGACTGTGGATTACCGCCGCCGGCTTTCAGACCTCACTTATGGTGTTCAAAGGGAGCCAATTCATCGCCTGGAAAGGTAATCCGCTCTATCGCGCCCGCGATATCTATTATTACATCGAAACTCGCAAACGGATTGATTTCTCGCCGGCCGCGTGGCTTGAATTCGGTTTGCGCCTGGATTTTG
>WJJU01000727.1 GCA_014729595.1 Chitinivibrionales bacterium | reverse complement strand
GTCGTATACGGCATTCTTCGGCGTCGATTGATGATGGACTTCATTATCGATCACTTTCTTGAAAATCCTCGGCTTCGTGACAACGACCAGCTTCGGCGTATTCTTTTACTGGGCCTTTATCAGTTGCTCTATATGGACAAGGTCCCCGAGCATGCCGCCGTCCACGAAACGGTTGAGTGCGCAAGACGTGGGCGTGAAACGCGCCAGGTGGCGGGTGTCGTCAACGGTCTTCTTCGAAATGTTATTCGTGCAAAAGGGCGGTTGCCGCGACCGGATGAAAATGTTCCGTTGGTCAAAAGACTATCGATTACCTATTCTCATCCCGAATGGTTGGTGGAGCGGTGGCTTGGGCTCTACGGGCTTTCGCATGTACGGAAGCTTCTTGAATTCAACAATCGCGTTCCCGACATGTTTCTGCGAAGACGGGTTCACGGAATCAGCAGGCAGCAGTTTGAATCCGCCGTTCGACCGATCTGCGAGCCGGTGGGTGGATATGCGGGGCTGTACTACCGGCTGATAAGGACAATGCCGATTGAGGGGATTGCGATGTTTCGGGAAGGTCAGTGCACGGTGCAGGCGCCTTCTTCGGGATGGGTGGTGGCCTTGATGGAGGTGCGCCGAGCCGATACGGTTCTGGATGTTTGCTCGGCGCCGGGGGGCAAAACCACCTTGATAGCTGAAATGATCGGTGATCGAGGAGCGGTTTGTGCTTGCGAAGTACGAATGTATCGCATGCGTCGCGTGGCCGAGGCGGTCATGCGTCTGAGGCTGCGGAAGGTGTATTTGGTATTGGCCAACGGCACGCGGCTTCCATTCGCGGGCCTTTTCGACAAGGTTCTGCTCGATGCACCGTGCAGCGGAACCGGTGTAATGCATCGCCACCCCGACGCCCGGTGGATTCGTACACCTGAGCAGATCAGTCATGCGGCGGAATCTCAACGTCGACTACTCGATCAGGCCGCGGAAGCGGTTGTGCCGGGCGGCTGTTTGGTTTATTCCACCTGTTCTCTTGAGCCCGAAGAAAACGAACGTCAGGTCGAAGCCTTTTTGGAGCGACATCCCGCATATACTCTGGAGCGCCCCCCGTCGTCGGTGCCGCAAACGTATGTGGATAACGCCGGTTATCTTCGGATAACCCCGTTCGAACATAATATGGACGGTATTTTTGCCGCAAGACTGCGTAGAGGCGCTTAGGGCTATACGAGCGGATCCGGTATGTTCGTTCCGGTCCGATGCTCCGGCATAGCCGGTTTGAATATCGATACGGTATCCTTGCGTCCGGCCGTCCGGGAAGGAGGGCAAGCTCAAGATCCGCAAACCCGGTTTCGGCAATTTCAATCCCCGAAGGGCGCAAAAGTGTCGGAGAAGCGGTCACGCGGTGTGGGTGTTCATAGTGTTGCTCCTGTAGTATCTTTTTTATATAATGAGTGTATCCGTCATGTAGTTAGGGTATATGGTTTGGGGGAACTATGCAATGAAGCGTTCGAGAAGCGCTCTATATTTGGCTTGGGTCATGCTATGCATGTTCATCCTTTCTTGCGCGCCCCGGGCAAACCGATTCAGTACAAAAATCGAACTCAGGGATGAAAGCCTGAACTACGTGAGACGGCGTGGTAAAACGCTTATGTTGATGCCCGTGCTGACAAGGCGTGGGCCGAAAACGGCTTCTTCGTTCTCTTTCCACTCGATGGTCGACTATCTTGATGAGGAAGGAGGGCGTTTTTCAGTCGTGAACTCACGAAGCTTTGAGCGGCGCATTATTGCGGGCAAAGGCGTCCAAGGACTCGAGAATGTGCGGAGATGGTTCTATACGGGCGCGGTCGACTCGCTCGCATTCCACCCGTACCTATGGGAAGCCGTCGAGGTGGATTATGTGCTTGTCGTGAAAATGACCGTTGGAGCACGTATCACGACATTCGATCGGGCCGAAACGCTGCGCCTGGGTCTCGAAGCGGAGTTGTGGGATTCGGACGAAGGAGACATTGTATGGCGTGCCGTAACTTCGGGCCTCGTCGGCGCTTCCGTGGTCGACGACAGGACGTTTATTCGGGAAGGTTTGGCCGAAATCTTTTCGCATCTGCCGATATTTCGGGATAAGCCCACAATGAACAGTTGGTAAGCCGGGGCACGAAAGTGAAAGAATGCGCCGAACGCATCGTGAAGGTAGGCTTTCGCAGAAGTCCTCGAAAAGTAGTGGATGACGTCGAGCGAGTTACCGCGGAGATGGTGCGGAAGGGATGGGAGCTGAGGGATACATGTCTTGAAGAAACCCTGGGCAATGTGCATCTTTTTTTTGAACGCGACATTGAACTTGCTTAATCGTTCGTGCCGCGGTCGCGCATTCGCACACGGCGGCGGAGGCCTTTGTTTATATAAGCCCGTAATCACCTAAACGCGGAAATAACTTCAACAAAGGATTGCTTGTATGAAATACGAGATCGAGGATAAGGGCCGATTCAAGATGGTTCATATAATCGGCAATATCACTCCCGAAGTTAGTACGTCGGTACTCGATGAAGCTTTGTCGGACCTGATTCGGCAGGGTGTACATAATTTTGTGTTCAACCTCGAGCGCACTACGTATTTGGACAGTTCCGGTATCAGCATATTTATCCACTGCCTGTGTGACGTACAAGAGAACAATGGGTCGATTTATATCATTGCCGAAGAGAACGATGTTCGCGAAGTCCTTCGGTTGGTAGGTATTGACCGTCTGATCAAGGTATACGGTACCGAAAAGGAGTTTCTGGAAGCCCAGAAGGTGGAAGTATGAAGAAGGTCCTGCGAATGGCGGGGCGGTTTTTCGTATTCGCATCATTGGGCGTTGCGGCCGGAGGATGCGGTACGAAAGCGGTCATTACCGATGTTTCCGGGCGGGTGACCACGGTAAAAAAAATTCGAACCGCGCGAGGAGCCAAACTTGATATGTTAAATGGTGAAGCGCGGGGGGCGATTAGTTGGGATAAAGTCAACAGTTTGGTATTGGACCCGGCGCGTACTCGGATTGTCGAGGGAAAGCTGTATTATGCGGCAAGTATCGATATGGACGGCGACAACAGCGGCGGGGCGGAACCCGGCGGAAAAGGGAAGTGCTATGTCGACGTGCAAACCGTTCTAATCGGTGCCTCCAAAGAGGGGCGGTTCACTATTCAGCTTGCGGACATTAAGAAGGTGGTGTTTGAAGACTAAAGCGACTGATCGGCGGTTACCGTCCGCCTCGAGCCATTCCGGCGGCAATACGCATAAGCGTGGGCTTTCTCCGCCCCTGATAGTTCTCAGCGGAGTAACAGCCGCTTCGTTCCTGCTCTTGGCCGTTTTTTTGATTAGGCACCTCATCTCCGGATGGGCTCCGTCGCGGGGGAATGTTGATTCGCTTTTAAGAATGGGCAAATACGAAGAAGCGCTTGCCGTAGTTCGAAGCGGCAAAAACAAGCAACCCGGCGCTCAAAGGTTCGTCGAAGAGGGAAGAGTATGGCTCGCGCTCGCATGGCGGCGGATGAATCGGGAGCGATGGAGCAGTTACGGAACCAATGAGGATGACTGGTTGGCTGTTCCCGAGGCGGATAGGGCCGAGGACGCTCTCAATCAGGCGTTGGAGATGGATCCGGACAATACCGAAGCATTGTATCATCGAGGTATGCTGTACTTCGAAAAAGGATGGTTTTCGGCTGCTGAGAGCGATTTTTCGGCGGTGCTGAAAAGCGACCGGGAGCATGTTCGCGCACGAGTGAATTTGGGTGCGCTGTATGCGCGCCGCAATCGCCTTCAGCTTGCCCGTAAAGAGCTTCTACGAGCTTACCGGATCGATCCGGATCACCCGCTGGTTCTCAAGAATCTGGCATTCCTTTACCGATTTTATTTGGATCAGCCGGACTCGGCGATGCTCTGGGCCAACCGCTATCTCAATACCGAACCCCGTAACGATTGGGACATAAACGTGGTTAAGGACGAAATTGAACGCATGCTCGAGCGCTATCCCGAACACCGCCCGGAAGAACCCATGCACTGGCGCGAGCCGAAACGCTTTAAGCCGCGGCGGTAGTGGAAACCGTCCGCTTGCCTTTTTTAGTACGAGTCTTTCCGTGACTGCCCCGCCAAATCTTACCTCGTTTTGTTCTTCTGTCTCCTTTGCCCATCAGTTGTGCTCCTTTAATTTGATAGTTAAAAAAAGTCGGCTCATGCCGCTATGTTTGAGAAAAAATAATCATTGAACGCATCGGATAGACCGCTTGCAGGCGCCGAGGCGCGAACCCGTTCCACCGTGTCGGCGTACGACCGACCCTCTATAAATTAGGAACATCCCCAGTCATGCTAAATCATGGGCGGTCATTGACGGCGAAATTACCGCAATCCTCATAAGAGAGTCAATCTCGGCTCCAAAGGCCAGTGAATATACATCGTGGCGAATCCGTCAGGCCGGGCGTAGCGTTGCCTCGGGCATGCGATTTCGGGGCGCAAGGGGTTACATACACAGTGGTGTTGGATGGCTTGCGGTGGGGAGGGGAAGGTTGCGCATTTGACCAAAGGATGTTCACAACACATTTTTTTTGCATGTTTCGCGCTTGCCTCTTGCCGGGGGCTTGCTCGTTTTCTATATTGCTTAAACAAGCCCCTCGCTTATGAAGAGCATCGGTGATTCGGCTTTGAGAGAAAGGAGTGACGGCAAAAAGAATCCTTTGGAATATGGCAAGGCCACTCGCGGGCCGAAACCAGCTATCGCTAAACACGCTTCACAAACCCTTTTCGGAAGGAGATGCGATGAAAAACGCACTCACAAAACTCGTTGTTTTATCACTTTCCACCTTAACCGCCGTTTCGTTTTTGGGGTGTGGACTGACCGACCCGGAGGATAGTGACGTTGTCAGCAAGATGACGATTACGCCTGTCGATACGATGACCGCCGGGGTCAGGTCCGTAATTACGGTGGAACTTGAGGCCGATCCTGAGATTGACAGTGTTGCGGTGCTCTTGACCAATAGTGCCGGGGAGACTATTGACTCGGACAAGATCGAAGTCTCGGGTATCGATGCGCTGAACGGCCAAAAAAAGGGTACCTTGGAACTGAATGTTACGCCCCAGCAGGGCACGGTCTGTAATGGGAACTATGCATTAGAAATCGCTGTTTACGCAGGTACGGTCGAACAGCAGAAAGAGACTGCTTTTACCGTGGTGGACGGGAAGGATTGCACGGGTACGCCTCTTATAGAAGATTCCGTTCAGGCTGGTGCGAACGGCAATGGCACATTCGGTAGCTCAATTGATCTTGATGAACCAATAGCTTATCTTATGAATGATGCAAAGGATAATGCGCAAGACGTCGATCTAGTTTATGCTTATTCGAATGTAAATGCTGTCGAGAAGATTGGTTCGCCCTACTGGGGAGATCAAAGCGGCTATAGTTTCGCAGATGGGTGGAGCCACTACAATCATACAAAGTTCTATAAACTGAGCGATGTTAGCTATCATGACATAACAACCGAGGAAGCATTGACCGAACTTTGGGATGAAACTAAAGCCACGGAACAGTCCTATGAATGCGATAAAGGAGATGTGTTTATCGCAAAGACAAATCTGGAGGCAATTGTATTGATCTTGATAAAGGAGCAGACAGACGGTGAAACCGGCACAATAATGATGAAAGTTGCCAAATAAGATTTGTAATCTAAAAAATTTCACTGTTCTGAAAACATTGGGGGCCGGTTAAAGCAACCGGCCTATTTATTTGTGCATTTTTGAATGCACTCGGCAATGAACTGCGCTACTTTTCTTGTACCGGCATGTACTCAATGCTCATTTGGGTGGTTTCGAAGAAACTCTTTGTACAAAGCGCTCAGAAAAGCCGTCGACCGTACTCACCGAATAAGAAGTACGTGGCTGTCTCTATCATTTTGATGGAGGCTATCTGCTTTTTGCGGAAATTATGCTCCGGATACGGCCCCCGGTTCCGTCCGTGGTTTTCGTGTGCTCATTCAGGACTCTCCTTTGGCGTCGAGGGGAGATAACGCAATTTGTGCGGCCGCTCACGCGCTGATGTTTGGCGTTACCCTTGCGCGGCATATCTATCCGTTTCGCCTTCCGAACGATATGCGCAAGAGCCTCGAAGGGTTGTCGGGAATTCCGACCGACCATTTGTACCGCGAACAGTATTGGAAAGCTAATATAGCGCGACGCATAGCCCGTCCGACGAGCCTGAAGGGCGACTCCGGCATATTATTTTCCGGATTGAGAAAACGGTCTAACGGTATTGGCCGTATTTCAGAACGGTTTCAAACATCGCGGTGATATTTTCCGGTGGTACGTCGGCCTGGACATTGTGGATGGTGTTGAATACAAATCCGCCGCCCGGCGCCAGAGATTCGATATTTCTACGGACCTCATCACGGACATCCCGCGGCGTTCCGTGAGGAAGAGTCTCCTGGGTATCGATACCCCCTCCCCAGAAAGTGATATCCGCTCCGAAATCCTTTTTCAGTTGCTTGGGCTCCATACCTTCGGCGCTGATATGAACCGGATTGATGATATCGATTCCCATCTCGATGAATTCAGGCAGCAGGGGACGAATGTTTCCACAGGAATGAAAAAATATCTTGGCTTCGGGGGCTTTCGAACGCATCAACGAAATGAGTTCCGACTGTCGCGGTTTGATCAGATTTCTGAATGTGTCCGGCGAAATGAGCTGGGAATGCTGTGTCCCGAAATCATCTCCCTCAGCGATCACATCAACTACATCAGCGAGTTCATCGAGCGCCGTTTCCCAGTAATCCATTTTTACCTTTAGGATATGATCGAGCAGCAGCGCCATATCATCGGGGTTCGCCAGCAGATCCATCAGACAGTTTTCCATTCCCCTGAGTCTTATCGCCATTTCCAGCAGTCCGGCACAGACGCTTTTCAGGAAGACCGCATAGCCACTCCGGCGATATTCCAGCGCCCGGTCCCGCAATCCGGCGATCCTCCGCTCTGACCCCCCGTCCGGCCAGGGATAATCTTGTAGATATGTCTTTGAAAGGGTGGCATCCCGCATGGGGGAGTGGTACAGATCGTACCACAATCCATCGGTCTTCTTCAACCGGTAGGCCAATCCCCACTCATCGGTGTGGAAAAGAAATTCACCGTCATCCTGATCGGTGAAATCATTGGCATTCATCAGGGGCCATAATCCCCGGATGTCGATGCCGAATTGACGTATCATATCCTCATCGGGAATGCAGATCTGCTGGAGGCGGTCGGGCATGACCGGTGAGACCTCCGGAAGACCGAGATGCTTTCGCCATTTGCGATAGGCGGTCAGAGAGATGGCCGTGACCTGGGTGGATCCGAGGTCGATCGGGATACGGTCCGGCTCACGATGCCGGAGTGCGGTCAACAGTCTTTCTCTTGAATTCATAGGTTCCTCTCCGGCAACGAAAAATGAATGAATGGAACGTCTGGGAAATGTGGTGTAATTTAATTATGCCGGCCGAAGTCAACGAGCGTATTTCGTGTGTCTTAGCCCTGACAAGCAGGCTGCTATTCCGACTTCGGAACCGTCTTGCGCTTACCATACAAAACAATTCCTCAGATAAAATGCATGAATTTCGATGAGAGAGTCAAGATACGGACACTATTGGGGCGTGGGCGGACTTTTCGGACAGGGTGGTTTAAAGGTATTACTCCGAGCAGGGTTGTAGTTAATTGATAACGTGTGACCCGATCTTTAGGTCAGGTTTTCCCTGGTTGGCCTCTTAACACAAATTGTGCTCGGAGTAATAATTTCACCGTAACCATGCAATGACCAAAAACGGTGGTGCTTTTGGGCGATCCCTATGGGCCCCCAAGGATTTCGATTCGCTTCACCCGCTCCGTATTCCCCGCTTGAACTTTGACGAGATAACATCCTTTCGACACCCCGGGCAGTGCTACCGGCACGGATGCTTCGCCGGCCCGAATGGTGCGACGCCACACGGTGCGGCCCGAAAGGGAGAACAGGCGGACGTCGACGGAGCCGTTCCGATCGAGTCCGTTCATCAGGAGCCTCGACCCGCTCAGCGACACGCGGATACTGCTCCTTCCGCCGGAAGTATTGTTCCGCTTCGTACCAACAGGATCGGGCTCAGCGATGGAGAATCCGAAATTTATTTGCCCCCAGCCGTTTGTGGTACTTGACATGTCGTCGTGATACCCAAAAGTTGTGTCCTTTGTGCTGTCGGAATCGGTCAGCCTGATGTTTCTCAGGTTCCAGATCCCGGGTGACGGTTCGAGTTCCCAGCGGTGGGGCTGGTGACCGGTGGTGGAAATCGTAAAATAGCGTTGAAAAAGAGCACCGTAGAAGTACTCACCCTTGTCGAGTTCGACAGCAACGGGAACGGTCACCACCGTTGATTCGGAAGGGGCGGTGAACGTGACGATCGGGGTCGTGTCGTTGATTCTCCAGATCCCGACGTTTGGACTTTCCCGGGCCAGGATGTTCTCGAATCGGAGTTCTTCAATGTATATGGGCTGGGGAATGTAGAACAGGAGTCCACGCATACCTCGATTGGGCGGGGGCCATGCCTCGACGGGAATGTTGACCATGTTGGAATCGGAGTAGCACCAGATCAGTTCATCCTGCGCCGTCATGAATCTCCACACCGGCCCGACAGTGGAGCCATGATCGTTGACAGCCTCCACCCGCCAGTAATAGGTGGTCCCGGGTTCGAGTCTCCCGGGATCATACTCGTTTTCCACGGTAGTTCCCCGAAAGCTTGATTCACCCAAGGAGGAGTCCGTGCCGAAGTAGACTCGGTGAGATTCGGTACCGACTCGTGCAGTCCAAGAAAGATCGGCATCGAGGTCGGCTAGCAAGGTTTCACTCAAGGGGCGTTCATTTGTCGAGCGGCCGGGAAGTTGCGGTTCCGGGGGATACATCATTGACGGCAGGGATAGGTCGCCGTAGATAATGGTGGAGTATCGATTTGACTGTGGCCAAACGATGAGGGCATCGCCCCAAGATCGACCGTATCCCAAATGGCGACCTCTTCCCCGATCGTCCCGGTCGTCGTAGGGAAACACATGATATCCTCCCACAACGGTGGTCGTCGCTCCTACACTGATGACATTCAAGGTACCGTCGGCCAGGATTTGGTGATTGACGATACCCCCCAGAGTGCCGGAGTAGCAGGAATTGTTCAGGCAGACACGGACCGCGCACCCCTCCCGTTTGATATCGGAGGTTCGAATTCCTTCGTAGCTGTCTTCATTGCCGTGGGCCATTCCCTGGAATACATC
>WJJU01000726.1 GCA_014729595.1 Chitinivibrionales bacterium | reverse complement strand
TCATCACTGCTTGGCGCCATGGAAACCCTTGGCCGAAGCTTTTCCAGGTATATTCCAGCATATACACAATATCGGCGCCGATCAACAGCAGAACCAAGCCGACGTAGCTTGCCAGAATGGATCCCAGCAGTAGATAAAAACGACGATCTTCAGAGCGCTGCGAAATCACTCCTATATCTCCGTCGAATCGGCAAGAAAATGAAATCCCGCTTTGGTGAAAGCCTCCCGTGCATTCAGAATGTCTTCGAAAAGCCTACGACTGAGATATTTATATTCACTGGACCGAGCAATACTAAATGGTTGAACGGCTTTGGCATAGGGAGAATCAATGGATATTTCATCGATTTTATCCGCTTCCGCCTTTGTATCGGTACCATAGGCGATAGCGGCATCGACTGATTTGGTCACAACGCTGGGCACAAGCAGCGCGGAGGATGCGGTTTGTGTGACGACATTTGGCATCAACTGTTCGTATATACCCATTTTTCGAAGCATTATCCGGGTGAGCGCACCAATAGTACACTGTTCCGGTTGACCCACGGCCACTCGCATGCCGGGTTTTGTGAGGTCGCGCAATGACCGAATATTTTTTGGATTACCTTCTGGAACGGCAATGACGATATCGGCATCGGAAATATCACGATCTTCCTGAAACCAGTTTTTTACCGTTTCGAGATAATAGCGATCACAAGCCATGTAGACATCGGGAAATCCACTTCCATCTTTTTGGTTGATCGTACGCATTTGGGCGGTCAAAATACCGCAACCATTATAGACGGTATTTACCGTAACACCTTCACGATCCTCAAATGCCTTAACGACCTCTTCAACGGCACGGCGGTTGACGGCGCCGCAATAAAAAGTAATCTCGGGACTCCATTCCCACTTATCACCATCGATTGCATCAAAGCCCATTCGGCGAAATACGCGATTACCTTCAGTGCTATTGAGAAAACGAGCTAACCGCAAAGTCGCCGTGGGCTGCTGAGACGCCTTCAGAACACCAACCTGAACCTCTTTAACCGCCGAATCGAAAACAGGAACGTGCACCGCCTCCACTTCCGGATAAAAATTGGCCGTTGCATCCCAAATAACACCGGCATCGACGCTGCCAAGTTTTACATCATTAGCCACCTCGTTCACCGTCGGCTTAAAAACGCCATTCTCTTGTGCATTGGCTTCCAGCGCCTCCCACAATCCCGCTTTTTGTAGAATTGAACGGGTCTGTTTGCCAATCGAAGCGGCGTCGGGATTGGCTAAGGCAACCCGTACCTTCTTATTCGATAATTCTTCCACGCCGGTAATCCGGAGGGGATTACCCTTCGAGACGGCTATAACCGGTCTCATGTGAGCCAGCGGTAAAACCTCGTCCACAAGCCCCTTTTTTCGGGCGATTTCGAGATAACCGGCATCGGCGGCTAAATAGAGATCACCACTCTTTGCTACTTGCAGGTTGCTCAAAAGAGTCCCTGAGCCGGCATATTGAACTTGAATGTCGACATTATAGCGCTTTTGATATTCTTCAACTAAAGGTTCGAGGGCCGGCTTGAGTCCCGCGGCACAATAAACCACCAAATCGGTGGAACCACGCCGTGAACCGGCGCCGCCCCCCCCTCGTAAAACACGTAGCCCCGTAACAAGGCCACCTATTACCAGAAGAACCACTATTCCTACCAAAACAGGTCTTTTCATAAGTATCCTTTCGCTTTTCTAAAGGATCACTATATATGGTAACAAGGATCTTTTTTTCTACTCAGGACGGTGGATAGGTTAATCATCCCCACCTCCGCCTACGCCCTTTTGCATACGAGAGGGTATTGGTGAGGTGTATAACAGCGAGCGGTGATTCACATTTCGCTCGTGGTAATACTATTGCATACAATATATATACGTTTCTATTCATCATTTATGGGACGGAAAATGCCGGATGGGAGATTCGATTTTTCGAGCGCATGGGAGTCGACTTGGTCACTCCTCCACGGCGACCCTTGGTATATTGCTACGGTAAGAGGCGGTACCACCAAAACAATCATTATTCGCAGGCATGAAATCGGTAGGTGGTGAGCCTTCTTTGTAAGAAAAAGCCATTGTCGGCTTGCTCTTGGCCTTATATTTGCTTAAATACGGAACTTGATCCCACAGGTCCTGAAACTAGTGTGGAAGTGGTTGATGCCGGGCTCAACAAAAATGCACATTTATCCGACGGTTTCCCGGTTAACACGAATGATAGGCGATGCAGGTATCACTATAAACTCCAAGATGTCGAATTTACCTTCATGGTGAGCCTGATCGAGTTGCTTGAGACGTTCGGTAAGCCGAAAGTCATTGGTGAGTTCGGTGCGGATGAGTATTCCGGCCATGCATCGGCTACCGGCAACGATGAGCTTCGAGGGCTATCACCATGAATTTATCCGTGGGTTCTTCGCTGTCTTTGATGAGACGCGTTGCATTGGTGAACACACAAGAAATTCCGCCGATTTTGCGACCAAGTGCCTATCCCGACATTCCGCCGAACCGCCGGTGCGCAGCGGGGGATTCCGGGAATGTCCTCGACCAAGGCATTCCGGGCTATGTCGAGGTGGGGCAACGCAGCCCCGGGCTCCGACGATCGCGGACGGCGATGGGTGCAAGCTTTAGGTATATGCTCTAAGATGGGGCATTTCGCGCGTTGGAGGTAACAAGAAAGGTATATTTACCTGCTTGCGACAACCCCAAAGCGTTTCTTTTGATATTTGTGAGCGCCGGCGCTCAAGGCACCGAAGTTGTAAGTAGAGCGGCAATTATGCCGGCGGGGGAGAGTGAAGATGAGAGAAATGGTCGATAAGCGTGCCGGCACAAATTCTATGGTCGATAACTATGCTCCGGGTGAAGTCGTTAGAGAGTTTTTGCGTGGACGCACCTGCCGAATAGTGTATCGTCACCGGAAACGACAAGAACACGAGGTCCAACAGTACTCCCAGTTAGCGGAGGATAGAACCGCTCGCCTGGTCGAGTATCGAGACGGCCAAACGAAGGGTGGGGCTCTTAAGGGCATACGTCCGATGGAGCCGATGATTTCGCCCGATGGAACTCGCATCGCATATAACACGAGTTTTATGCCGACCGATATGTTTGTATGTTATCTTGACCGCGATGTTCCTCCGGTGAATATCGGTTTCGGCGCCAATCCTCGCTGGTGGGTTGATACGGATACCGGTGAAGAGTATATCGTCTATCGCACTGAATGCGCGAAAACCACATGGCCCGATCTACCGGGGGTGACCTTGAAGCAGAAAATTCGCAAAGGTGGATGCGTACCGGTGGATGAGCCGGTACAGGTTTACCCTAAAGGTTTTGGTGCCGGACTCACTCCCGACGGTCGGTATCTGGTTACCGGCTATGCTTCGCTGGACATCGTTGATTTGGTCACCAGTCAGCATCGTCAATTGTTCGGCGGCCGCCAAGTGTGTAGTGTTACCATTGCGCCCGACGATACCAATCGACTCATGGAACTTCGCCTTCCTCACGATAGGTTCGGCTATCATAATTTGGACGGAACGGATGATGTGGAGATATTCAAGCCACAAGGTTCAACTGAATGGTTGACCCCTTCATGGTCAAACGATCCGGACTTTGCCGTTGCGGCCGCCGGAAATTACGGCGGCACGTACGATATTTATTTGATTCGGCTCAGCGATCAAGCGATGATGAAGGTGATCTGGGGAGGGGACTGTATCCACCCTCATTTGTGGGTGCGCTAATTGTTGCTCCACCTTTCGTGATGCAAATCCGCAATTAATTTCCCGAAACCTATTCTCATTAAAGTATGAATGTTCTCCTTATAACACCGCCGCTACTGCAGTGCAATGCTCCCTATTCGGCTACGCCCCTTCTCACGGCTCGGCTTCGTGAACAAGGTCATGACGTTGCGCAGGCCGACGCCTCTCTGGATGCGATTCTTAGGCTCTTGTCGTTGGAGGGATTGGAGAGGATTAGACGTGAACTCAATCTAAAGGAGAAGCACGGAGCGTCCGGGTTGCACTTTTTGGACGCCTTCGACTATTACGCGGCGGCGATCGAGCCCGTCATTGCCCTTCTGCAGGGCCGGGATTTTTCTATCGCTCATCGTATTGTTGCAAATGATTTTCTTCCGCGCGGACCCCGTTTTGACATTATGATCGACCAAGAAACTGATGAGCGAGGGAGTCTGGGATGGGCATTCGGCGAAATGGGCGTAAACGATCAAGCGCATTTTTTGGCGAGCCTCATGATTGACGATCTTGTACAAGTGGTGCGCGAAGAGATAGATCCGGATTTCGGCTTTTCGCGATATGGCGAACAGTTATCGGTTGCCCCGCCGTCCTTTGATCCGGTCGCTCAAAGGCTTGCGGCGGAGCCAACTTTGATCGATCGGGTTATTGACGAAGTTACCGAAGATCTCCTTGCGCGACATAGCCCCCAAATCGTCGGTTTCACCGTGCCGTTTCCGGGAACGCTCTATGGTGCACTTCGCATGGCTGCGGTCATACGGCGCGCATCCCCGTCAACCACAACCATCCTTGGGGGTGGATATATCAGCACCGAATTGCGCGACTTGAACGAGCCTCGTTTGTTTGATCTGATTGATTATGTGTGTCTTGACGAAGGTGTGAGGGCCTTGGATGCTATTATCCGACGGACGGCGGATGCGACCGACGGCCCCGCCCCTCCCGCGACCTTCATGCGCCGAAAGGGGAAAGTTGTACGGGGACCGGGCGATGGTGTCTCCCCGGTTTCACATGCTCGGATGCCTGCACCCGTCTACGACGGACTGCAACTCGATCGCTATGTATCGGTTACCGAGATGCTTAACCCAATGCATGCGTTGTGGAGCGGCTGCCGTTGGAACCGGCTAATGCTTGTTCACGGCTGCTATTGGCATAGATGTCGTTTTTGCGATACCGGCTTGGATTATATCCGCCGCTATGACCCGGCCGAATCCTCACGTCAGGTCGATTGGATAGAAGAAATCGTGACGAAAACCGGCCGGCGTGGCTTCCACTTTGTGGACGAAGCCCTTGCCCCTTCCGTTCTCAGGGGTCTGGCCGAAGAACTGCTGCGTAGAAAGCTCGTGATTGCGTGGTGGGGCAATGTCCGTTTCGAAAAAGGGATCACCTTGGAACTTGCGGAGCTGCTTTCCTGCTCCGGCTGCATTGCCGTGACCGGTGGTCTGGAAGCACCGGATGATCGTCTCTTGGCGATGATGAATAAGGGGTATACTGTTGCTCAGGCTACCCGAGCGTGCGCCGCCTTCGCCTCGAATGGGATAATGGTGCATGCTTATCTTATGTATGGTCTTCCTACTCAGACCGTGCAGGAGACGGTCGACGGTCTTGAACTGGTGCGGCAGCTTTTTGAAGCGGGGCTCATTCACTCCGCCTTCTGGCATCGTTTTGCCGCCACCGTTCACAGTGACATTGGAAAAAAACCGTCAAATTACGGTGTTGAGTTGCTTCCCAGGCCGGAAGGCGGGTTTGCACGGAACAGCATTCCTTTCGTCGATACAACCGGTGTGGATCACGAATCACTTGGCCGCGGACTCCGCAAGGCTCTGTACAATTACATGCACGGCGTGGGTCTCGATCAAGACACGCGCTCGTGGTTCGACGCTCAGGTGCCGCCTCCAAGCGTAAGGTCTGATGAAATCGAAGGGTTTATAGGCGTTTAGTCAGATCATTCTATGCCGCCGGCAAGCCGGTTTATGATTCCGCGCGCCTTCACTCAACCGACATGTGCTTATCTAAATGCATAAGCTTGAGTAGGCGGGATACTTCGGGAGAGGCATTGCATATTTGCAGGCTCCCCCCATTTTTCTTTACCAGATTAAGCGCACCAACCAATACGCCGATTCCCGAAGAGTCCACAAGTGTTACGTCGGAGAAGTCGAACACGATGTTCTTTGCTCCATTGGTGACCATTTCTTGAATTTGGTTACGCAGGTCGCGAGAGGCGGCTGCAATAAGGTTTCCGGATGGCTTGAGGGTGGCGGTCATGGTATCATTTGCGTTCTCAGACATGGATGGCTCCTCGCTTATCACAGGCATATTGCGGCACAAGAACAGCCCCTAAATCGCCGAGTGGATTTAAAAGGCGTGAAGACCACTCCCGGTCGCCGGTTCCACCAATGGTTTAAGGCGGCCAAGGACGGCGGTGGGGGGTGGGAAAAGCCCCTTAAATCAGTATACCGTGCTTCCCCTCGGAATGCAAGGGCGTTTTATCGACGGGTGAATTCTCTAACCCTGCCGATAAGGGTGGACGACGGATGCGTGCTAAACCAGGCGCAACAGCAGATCGAATGTCAATTTTCGGCTTTCGGTCATTGTCTTGCCTGCCGGGACGACTCGTGACGGTGGATTCTCGAACTTGAACTACCGTGACCATCCGCGTTCGCCGATGATCCGCGGGGCATCGAGTAGGCGTCGACCACTTCACGAAGGGAACGGTAATGTCGGCGCGTGGGGTTGCACCACCACCGCCGCAATGGTACACTTGATTCCAGTCGGTATCACGTACAAAATGTGACAGGATCATGACATGACCGCGAAGCTGGGATCGCTGCTGGTGGACAAGTATGCGGTCCATTCCGATATCATAGAAAACGCCATTGCAATCAGCCGCGAGCGGGGAATTCGCCTGGGTGAATGCCTTGTTTCGGAATTCGGGCTCTCCGAACAAACGGTGTATGAGACAATCGCGGAGCAGTTTCACCTTCCTTTTTTTTCGGGTATTGAAGCCGAAGTAGACAATCAGCTTCTTCGCGAATTGCCGATTGAGCTGTTTACCGAAGCTCGTTGCTTTCCGCTATGGGAGAAAGAGGGAGTTGTTGGAATTGTGGTGGCCGACCCCTTGGATCTCGACATTGTTCTTGATGTCGAGGCCGCTTCGGGCACGCTCGTCGAGGTGGCCATGACAACACCGTCGGAAATGGAAAAAGTATGGCGTCGCTTATTTGAGGGGGATGAAGTCGACCTTGAGGGAGAGTCGATTGCGGCGGAATACGAATCGGGTATTCGACGGAAAGAAAAAGACCATACGTTGACGGCGGACGACATTCTCAAGCGTGTGGAATCGGAACCGGTTGTCAAAATGGTTCAGCACATTATCGATGATGCCGTTCGACGCAATGCTTCGGATATTCATATCGAACCCGGCGAAAACGATGCCGTAATTCGGTTTCGTATTGACGGCATGCTGGTTCCGTATACAAAAATGAATCGATGGCTTCAGATACCCGTTACTTCAAGGATAAAGATTCTTGCAGATCTTGACATAGCAGAGAAACGTGTCCCTCAAGACGGCAGAATAGCTTATACGCGACGGGGACAAAAGTTCGACCTTCGAGTTTCAACACTCCCAACCCAGTACGGCGAAAAGACGGTACTAAGGCTTTTGCGGCATGACGTGCGCCTCTTGGATTTGGAAGCAAGTGGTATGCGTGAGGACGACATCGTTGCCATGAGACGACTTGTCGAGCGGCCTCAAGGGCTTTTGCTGGTAACCGGCCCGACAGGAAGCGGCAAATCAACGTTGCTTTTCTCGTGTCTTAATCTTATTCGCGAAAAGGCGATCAACATAACTACGATCGAGGATCCCGTCGAATACAAATTGCAGGGGGTCAACCAAGTGCAGGTCAACACGAAAGCGGGACTTAATTTTGCCGCGACGTTGCGTTCGATACTGCGGCAGGATCCCGATGTGATTCTGGTAGGCGAAACACGCGACGGCGAAACGGCTCAAATCGTCGTGCAGGCCGCGCAAACCGGCCATTTGGTGCTGTCGACCTTGCACACGAACGATTCGGTATCGGCCATTACGCGTCTTAAAGATTTGGGGGTACCCCCCTTCATGGTTGGCTCTTCATTGCTGGCGGCTATCGGGCAGCGACTCGTGAGGCGATTATGTCCCGGCTGCCGGAGCAGAACGCCGATGTCCGACACCGTGCGCACGGAGCTTCAGTCGGTGATGGGGGATATCAATCCGCCCGCCGTGTTTTATCGACCGGTTGGGTGCGGAGAGTGCGAAAACAGCGGCTACTGCGGACGGACGGGGCTTTTCGAATTGCTTATCGTCGATGAAGAAGTCCGAAAGATCATTATGACCGATGCGGGAGAGCAAGAGTTGCGGGACAAATTGCGCGAGCATGGGATGCGTACGATTGCCGATGATGCGTTGGAGAAAATAGAGGCCGGCATTACCACCCCCGATGAGTTTATGAGGGTGGTGGCCTCGGATGCGGGCGGTAAGTAGATGGGCGCAATAGGACGATTCCTTTGTCTGCAATGGGCTAAACAGGATACGTGCGATTGAGTAACAACATGCGTGAGGAAGCGGCTCCGCCGACGCGGGTATGGGGCATAACGGTGCACGGCGGTGAATACTACCTTGCCGGGCTTGGCCGGTCGGATGGGCGATGGCAATTGCTCGAAGCAACCCGTTGGCCGGTGGGAAACCTCGTTCGCCATGTGTTTCTCTTTGATAGAGGATTGATTCTCGGCTTGCCCGTGGTCTGGCGACCCGCCCATTCGCTCGTGCCCGCGGGGCCGACTATAGATGCGACGCCCACCGATTTTTTTACCTGTTCCGCCAATCGCACCGAACTCACCAATCACGTTGGCCGACTCGATGAAAACATCCTGGGGGTGACCCACGACGACATTTTTCTGGCGACGGTACCGCTCTTTTTTGCGGATAACCCAGTGGATTCATTTGTCTCAATCTACTGTCACGAGCAGTATTTCCTCATAGGAGTCGTTCATCGGCGGACACTCATGGTTTCGTATCGGATGCATCCGCCTAAACCGGATTGGCTTGCGGGGCATCTGGGCAGAATCGAAAGGCACTGGCAAATAAACGCCGATTTGCCCGAGTTTCCTTCCGCGGTGTATGTGTTCGGCAACGATGAAAACCTACAACGCGGTGTGTTCGCCGGATCACCGGAAATAGTGCAGGTTGATCCCGACGTCAATGACAGCGAGCCCTATCTTCGGGCCGTCGGTTGTGCTCTGGCGCAGGCGACGGAGGGTGGTACCTATTTGGCGGGAGAAAGCCACTGTGCCAAGTTCCGGCATAAACGTGCACTTTTATACTATGGGGCGGCTATCATAACGGTTTTGACTTTTCTTGCCTCCCTGGCGATTGGGTTCTGGGATGCGCAAGATCGGCAACGACTTGAGACGGTACGTGCCGAGTATCACCGTACGATCGCAGAGGCCCCGGAGGCACAAAAACAGCGAGCTTTGCTGACCGAGCTTGCGGGGAGCATTCATCGTCTCGGGCGCATAACCGGAAAAAGGTTTCAATGGAGTCACTTCCTTGAAGCTGTCGCGGCGGAGTGCCCGGGAGGTATGGGTTTTGTTTCCATGGGTACCAGAATCGATGATGATTCACCCGATAGGGTGGTTGTCGCACTCGCCGGCTGGGCTAATGAAGAGCGCTTTGTGAATGAATTTGTCGTGCGCCTGAGAGCGAGGAAGTTCATCTCCGACGCCCGTCATGTCTCTCTACGTCGTGATCCGAAAAATCCCGAGATATTCGAGTTCCAGATTCAATGTCATCTACTGAAGAACATAAAGTAACCCATTTAGCGGTTCCCGTACTTACGCTGATGACGGCGATCAGTCTGATGC
>WJJU01000725.1 GCA_014729595.1 Chitinivibrionales bacterium | reverse complement strand
CCGTATAGCCGTGCAATTCAAGCATCTGCGTCATCATATCCGCCATGATTTCTTCGTCGTCCACCACCAGCACCGTTCCCGGCGGTCTGCCATTGTCTCCAGCAGTATTTTTCGCGCACACGGGTATTTCGTTTTGAATCTTCGCGGCGGGGAGCCATACATTTATTTCTACGGCGTCTGGTTGATATGACAAGATTTCCACGCACCCGCCGGCTCCATCTATTAGTTCTTCGGCGTTCGCGTACCCAGCTTCTCTTTCCAAGGATTGACAACGACGGTCGGCGGGGTCCTTTTCCCGCGGAGACTTTGTACGTACTTTGAACGAAACGATCACACCCGGCGGTCGAAGAAACTGCACGGCCGCCGGCAACCGCCCATTCGATTGATCATGGTACAACTCGATTGTAAATTTCCCCTGTCCGCGCAACCGGCTTCCGGCACACAGGCAAAGCTCTAAAAGCGCATTTTGAATCTGAGCGGCGTCACCCGTTACTAAGTGGGGGGCAACGGTGTCGGGGTGTACGATTGTCATTCGATTACGATATACGACATCAAGCATCACGGCAATGTCGTCACAGATCCTTCGAGCATCGACTTGCCTCGAATTCTCGCGCCCCCGCCTCAAAAATGAAAGAAGTGTTGTCATAAGCATCGATGAGCGTTGCGACGCATTCAATATGCGGTCAACTCTTCGACCCACCACCTTATCGATCGGCCGGTCGTCCGTGCCGGTGTTCCCTTCGCGCATAAGATCCGCATAACCGACCACCGCACCTAATTGGTTGTTAACATCATGGCACACGTATCGAAGGATTTCGCCGCTCATCGAGAGTGCTTCGCCGACACACCCGCATCGTTCGGGCGAGTCCCGATCAGGCATTTCGTAGGTCGACAATACCATGGTTTGGACTCGCGCTGCTTGCCGGGCGATTTCGGGGACTAAAGAAGGTTCGCAGCCAACAAGCGCGATCTCCACGCCCGCTTCGTGAAGCTGCCCGAGCGCCTTAAGGCCGACACCACCTTCCAAGAGCTTATTACCCAGCTCCTCCACCGCCGGTTTTAACATCGCCGGAGGCATATCGCCGCACCGGCGCACCAACTCGACATACCGCTCAATTGCTTCTGAATGATTCATTTTCATTTACTGCGTCGTCTCCAGTGCCCGTTGTGCAATGTCGTCGAGCGGCAATACTTTCTCAACGCCGCCTAACTTGACGGCTTCACCGGGCATACCCCATACCACACTCGTCTTTTCGTCTTGCGCAATTGTATGTGCTCCCGCATCGCGCATGGCGCGCATACCCTGCGCGCCGTCGGTCCCCATTCCGGTCAGCATGATCCCCACGGCGTTGGCGCCCACATACCGAGCGACCGATGAAAACAGGACTTCGACACTCGGACGCTGATGGTGCACCGCGGGTCCCTCCTTGATGCCTACGACATAGCGTGCACCGCTACGGCGAACGACCATGTGATAATTGCCCGGAGCGAGGAGAGCAACACCCGGAAGAACTGAATCGCCGTCCCGGGCTTCGCGTACTTCGATTTGACAAATTTTGTTGAGGCGTTGGGCGAAAGCCGTCGTGAACTTCTCCGGCATGTGCTGAACTATCACAATACCGGGAGCGTTACGCGGCATGGCGGTGAGAACGCGCTCGATAGCTACGGTTCCGCCGGTTGAAGCGCCGACGGCGATGATCTTGTTGGTGGTCCTCATCAGCGACAGGCGGGCGGGCTTTACCGCGGTTGGTGTTTTGGCACGATTGATCCGGTCGAAATCGACGCGCGAAGCGGCACGAACCTGATCGGCAAGGACGGTCATAATATCACCAACCGTGTATGCCGCGCCTGGTTTACAAATTACATCCACCGCTCCTATCTCTAAAGCCTCCATCGCCATCGCTCCCCCCTTCGGAGTCAATGAACTAACTACGATAGTAGGCGTCGGCTTGTGCATCATGACCTTGCGTAGGAATGTCAAACCGTCCATTCTGGGCATCTCGATATCGAGCGTTATAACATCCGGCTTCAGCGCCACAAGCTTATCACGAGCCACATACGGATCCGGCGCCGTCCCGACAACTTCAATATCAGCATTCTTCGAAAGCTCTCTGGATAAAATTTGCCTCACTACCGCCGAATCATCGACCACCAGCACTTTGATCATGTCGGCCTCCGCGGCCGGGCGCTCTTTGTGAAAGGCTGCAAACACATTGCTTAATTCACCGTTATTTGCTCTACATTTTATGACGCCCCCACGCGCCGCCATTAAGATCAAATCATGCCCTTGCCCGTATCGGCCTGGGTAACAAAGCGCGGTTTTGCACCGCTCCCTTGTGACCCTTCCGTTGCGCATGACGGTTCCCTCTACGCCAAACGCTTCTAAGCTTTAGAGTACCGACCTCCTCAGGTTCATAGAACGATGGATACTCGACCCCGCTCGGCTTTCCCTGACCTCGCTCATTCTGAAAGCGGCACTTACACCGGAGGACCGTCGCGCACGGTATTCATGGGGCGCCAAGATTCAAAGACCCATTTTCTCTTTAAGAGTATCCGGCGTAAAGGGTTTTACCATGTAATTATTCGCTCCCGCTTTTAACGCATCGACCACTTTGCCCTTCTCTGATTCCGAAGTGCACATAATAATTTTTACGCTCGAGTAGGAGCCGTTTTTACGGACCTCCTTCAGAAAAGTCATACCATCCATGTTGGGCATATTCCAGTCAAGCAGGATAAAATCCACGGGCATGCTCTCGGACAATTTGTCCAGCCCGTCTTCACCATCCACGGCTTGAACGATGTTGCTTACGCCCAGATTGGCCAATTGAGTCGCTTGAATTCGTCGCATGGTTGCCGAATCATCAACCAGTAATACTTTCATAGTCAGTTCTCCCAATATTTTTCGCGAAGCATTAGGGTCGACGCCTGAAACGGGCGACGATTTTACGGGGTTTTCAGCGCAACCTCCATGGTAAACCGGCCAAGCGAACAAGTGAAAGGCACCAAAAGGGTCGGAACACCTTTTTGACCGATCAGAATATGATCGTTTCCGACGACGACATTCGGTAATGATATGCACAGATTCAGCGACTTGAAATGCTGCTTCGCATTGCCGGCTATGATGTTGGTCAATTCACCGATTCCATCCGACAATTCAGGCCCCACGACTTTCACTTCCATCCCAATCATTTTCGAGACGACTTTCAGCCCCATGACCTTGGGAAAGCTCAAGGCGATAGACCCCTGTGCATCGCCGGACAAACCTATTACT
>WJJU01000724.1 GCA_014729595.1 Chitinivibrionales bacterium | reverse complement strand
CCTTAAGGGCGGGACGGATTGCGTCAGCATTGATTCGATCGTTTTGGCAAGGTGCCGCCCTTCGTTTCTGACGGGAGAAACGACAACATATTTCGGGGTTGTCATGAGGTCGCCGCCTTCCTATGCCGCATCGGTTTCGTCTTTATCAAAGAATCCACCAAATTGAAGTATACCCCTTTTTTAACCGCCCAATTGTTCTCGCTCATAAATGCAAGACCCCTCTCGGTATAACCGCGACGCAGCTCCGGCGACTGATAAAGCGCACCTATTCCCTCGGCGAGTTCCCCGGAATTTCCGGCTCGAAAGAACTTAACTTCCTTATCCGTCAAATACAATTGATGCACTCGCGTGTCGGAAACGACCACCGGCGTACCCACCATAAGAAACTCAAGTATTTTGGTACTAAAGGCTTCATCACCGAATCCCTCGCTGCTTTTCGGCTCTACGCCTAAATCGGCCTGAGCCATGACGTCGGCGACGAGGTCAATGGTAATAAGACCCTTGAACAACACTTTGTCCTCAAGTGCCCGATCTTTTACCATCTTAACAAAGTATTGTTCATCGGTTCCCGAACCATAAATGTGCAGTTCGAGCCCGGGAATGCGCTCGCGAAGAATGTCAACCGCCTCTATGGCGGTGCCCAGCCCCTGATGCCGACTTAACGTGCCCGGATACAGCAAAATGAATTTCCCGGGATGCGGTACCTGAGGGCGCCTCGAAAACAAAGACGGGTCCGGATAATTCATGATTACGGAGCATTTCGCCCCACGAACGGAGCGCGAAATTATTCGTTCATGCCAAATATCATTCGCGATAACGACGTGGTCGGCAAAGGAAGCCGAAAGCCGCTCCACCAATACCAGTGCCTTGAACAACGGCGATTTTTTTCCGACGCCGAACTTTCCGACGTAGAGTTCCGGCACGATGTCATGAATGTCCAAAACAATTTTGGCCCCGCCGAGCTTGGGAATCAGTCCCGCGAACACCTCAAAATCGGGTATCGAGTGAACATGCACTAAATCATAGCGCTGCGCGGCGAAGCGAAGGGTCAGATGCCACGCGGACCGAAGCATAAACATAAGAAGCCGTAATAGATAATCCCGCTGCTTTCGCTCATTAACCGGCCTACGTTGTATTTTATAGATATTTACGCCTTGAAGCCGCGTTCGCCGCCCGCTTCCTTCCTGACGTAAAGCGAAAACGTCAACATGATCGCCCCGAGCAGCCAGCGATTCGGCGTAGCGCCTGACACGGTTGTCACCTTCATAGAAGGTGTATGCGACCATACACACTTTCATGATGCACCCGCTTCGGTTTTGACGTTACGTATTTTGTGACGAATTTTACTCCAAAAATGAGCCAATTCACTTGGGAGTACCTGCCAGTATTCCCCACCATATTTTGAATAGGCATAATCGAGGAGGTCGATGTAATGGGACGCCGGATACTGCTCCAAGCCCCGCCGACTACCATCAAAGCTCATGTAGTCCGGATGAACGTTTACTAAAGCCATTCCTCCGTTCGCGGCCACCCAGTCGAGTTTTCGTTTCCAAATGGTAGGTCCCTCTTCCTTCATAAGAACATAGAGCGTAAAATCCTGCGGTAAAGTATACGGCATTTCTACATACTCCTTGGGCGATCCTTTTGTATTAACCTGGAAGGGGAAAATTGTGCGGACACCGTCCGGCTGCGGCTCGAACG
Organism: Chitinivibrionales bacterium; assembly: GCA_014729595.1. Lineage (GTDB taxonomy): Bacteria > Fibrobacterota > Chitinivibrionia > Chitinivibrionales > WJMI01 > WJJU01. The sequence continues at coordinate 1,739 of WJJU01000724.1, read as the reverse complement.
GGTCAGTGTCGAAAGTCGAGCAGTCATACTCGATGTCTAATCGACCGATCCACTCCAGATTATGGTGCATGGCCCCGGAGCGGAACCCGGTTGCGGACCATTCCGCCAAGTATCGATTTATCGCCTTTGCTCTCAAGTCAAACAGCCGTTCCGACGAAAACAGCTTCCCGTCATGATTGTAATCATGAACACCGATTTCAAACCCCATGGAGCGCAAGCTTTTGTGCAACGCTTTAGATACCGGATATCGTTCAGGAACGAAATTAAAAGAGGAGCGAAATCCGCGCACTTCTTCCAGCCGCGCCAGCTCCAGGCATTTTCTCTGGCCAAAAAAATGTTCGACATCATGCGTTAATACCAGTGCAAACCGCTTGCCGCCCGGCCATCCGTTCCACCCGGTCGGCGGCCGAGCCGCGGCGGTGTCAATGGGCCAGGTTGATGCGTAAATGGTCTTACCGTGCAGCACCATTCTCCGCCGCAACTCAAGTTGAAGCCTTCGAGGTACCAACGGTTTCAATGCGTAGAAAACCCTTGTTTTCAGCATGGTACCATCTCCCCTGATTTGCGGTGCTAAACTCTGCACGATCTTATACCTCAGCCCGAGACCACGCGAACCGGTCCGGTAATTGTGCTGTTTTGCTCCGCGAAGTCCATCATTCTCGCCACAACACGTTCCTGATCGCCGGCGGTGATTTCCGGAAACATAGGCAGCGAAAGGATTCTTTCCGCCGCTTTTTCGCTTTCGGGAAACGCTCCCTCCTGATAACCCAACCATCGATATGCAGGCTGCCTATGCAATGGAATGGGGTAATGAAGTCCTGTATGAATACCGCCCTCAAGAAGATATTGCCTGAGGTTTTCACGGTTGGGAGTACGAACGACGTACAAATGATACACCGAACGGGTCCACTTTGGCTCCACCGGCGGTTTAAGCCAGGTGATTTCGCTTAAAAAGCGAGAATAGCGTTCCGCCGCGCAGCGACGTTGCTCGTTGCGCTTGGCAAGATGCCCGAGCTTTACCGTGAGAATCGCCGCCTGAATCGCATCAAGCCGCCCGTTGTATCCTTCCACCAAATGCACATATTTCTGTTTTTGTCCATGATCTCTCAACAACCTCACACGCATGGCGACCTCTTCATTCGAAGTGGTAACGGCGCCGGCTTCACCGAATGCGCCAAGGTTCTTGCCCGGATAAAAACTGAAAGCGGCGGCCGCCCCCATTTCACCCGCACGCATCCAACGTCCGGTCATTCGCGAGTAATACTCCGCTCCATGAGCTTGACAGGCATCCTCCACTACGGCACACCCATATTCTCTGGCAACCTCGAGAATTGCATCCATATCGGCCGTTTGGCCGTACAAATGGACCGGAACGACCGCCGACACCCGTAGGCCCGTCCGCCTATGATGTACTTCTCCATTCGACGAATGAATGCATTCGTGTTCGAAAAACTCTTTGAGTCTGTCGGGACACATCGTAAACGTTCGCGGATCAATATCCACGAAAGCCGGCCAACCGCCCACCTGTGTAATCGCCTCGCTAGTGGCGATGAATGTGTTGGGCACCGTTACGACAAGGTCGCCGGAACCCACGCCGATCGCCATGAGCGCGAACCGCAAAGCGTCCGTTCCGCTTCCGGTGCCGACGCAAAAGCCGGTACCACAAAAGCGAGCAAATTTGCTCTCGAACTCATCCACCGCCGGCCCGGCGACAAATCGTCCACTGTGCAATATGCCGG
>WJJU01000723.1 GCA_014729595.1 Chitinivibrionales bacterium | reverse complement strand
TGGTTGTAAACTTTACAGCCAAAAACCCGCTCCAAAGTTTGTCTATGATGAGGAAGGAGCACTTCGGCGGAGCAGAAAACGCCTTTTACGCCACGAGGCTCACGTCCGGTGCGTTCCAGCCATTGTGCAAATGCGGCGGCTACCGAAGGATATACATATAGGATGGTCGGACGATAGCGCAAAAGAGCTTCCCACCACCGCATAAAGGCTTTATTATCGAATGAGTAAACCGGCAATACCAAACGGCCGGAAAGACGGTTCATAATATTCCGCAGCGGTCCGCCTCGACCGACGGCCTCGCGGCCACCCCACAAGTGAAGGACCATTTCGCCCGGCACCCAGCCGGCCCAGGTAAATACAAGCGCCATGTACGCATTCATGAGATCAAATTGCCGAGAATTCGCCATGAAACTAACCGGCTTACCGGTTGAGCCCCCGCTCGATCCTTCGATCGCTTTGTGACCCACAAAGTTTTGGGCGATCAGTTCAAGCGATTTGGAACGCAAGATGTCTTTTGTTAAAAGCGGAATGCGATTCCAGTATTCTCGGAAATCACTCCACGGCCCGTCGTTATCCACCTCGCGAAGTAGGTGTCGATAATACGGCACATTTCGGCGGGCATGGGACAGCAAATTGCGTGCATGACTCCTTCCGGTCTCTTGGAGCACTTCCGTCGGTAGGAACTGTCGAGTCTGCAGCTCCCGGAGTTTACTCCACATTTCCGGCCTTCGAATCTTTCCTATTATTCGTGTGGCGTGCGTGCAGACTTTCACGGAAACCATCCTTTATGGACAAATGATATCGACTATCACGATTCTGGAAACACCGCCCGGCGGCGGATTTCCCCTCAGCGCGGTGATCTGTCCCACAGTATGCTGTGACGACCCGAGCAATACCGCAGCAGGCCGCAGAATGAAGCCGCATTAATTGCGCAGAAATAATAGGGCAAGTACACCATGTGCAGTTTCCGCAGCGCCGGGATCAAAACGGCGCAAACGGCGAAAAGGTAAAAAAGTATTTGAAGCACAAACATGACGGCATAGAAGGAAGAATTGAGCAAGAAAATGTTTGTTATAAACACACCGAGCATGAAAAACGGGCCTAACCAGCGAAGAATCTTGTGTGATAAAAAAGCGAATGCCATCCACGGACCAAGTTTGATCAAACGTTTGGCGCCAAAGCTCAGATATTGGTATCCGCCGGCAACGATGCGCGTTTTGCGCCGGAATTCTCCCGCGGCGGATGAAATAACTTCCTCTATACCATGCGCATTATCCGCATATACGATCCTGGACTTGTGAAGAGGCGCTTCCATGGCCAGAGCGAAATCATCGAGGATCAAATTGGTGGGAAGTGGCGTGTATAAATTCTTCCTTAACGCATAGAAAGCCCCGTCGGTGCCTACCATGGAGTAAACAAGCGCTTCGGCTCGTTGTATCATCCCTTCGAGTTTCATATAAAGGCTTTCTCCCGAAATTTCCTTTTCACCTTTGCCCCTTACGGCTACTCGTCCGCAGACGGCTCCTACATGCGGATCGGTAAAAGGCTCGAGAATAGTCCGAAGACCGTCCGGTGCGATCATGACGTTTGCGTCGCTGAAAATAAGAACGTCACCTTTTGCCTTGGATACCGCCATGTTAAGAGCATGGGCTTTTCCCGCTCGGGGGCTATAACGGAGAATGCGTAAATATGATGATGCGTGTTCGTGGGCGCTGAGTATACTATTGGTTCCGTCGGTTGATCCGTCCGAGACCAGGAGTAGTTCGCCATGGGCTTCTCCGAAATCGAGAGCCAAACAATTCTGGATTTTATCCGCAATCACTTCCTCTTCGTTGTAGGCCGCGGTAATGAATGAGAAGCATCCTTTATATGGACGAAGAGACCATGGTCTTGGTCGAATGATACTTATTAGCTTCACAACTATACCGTAGAGTACATGGGTCCACAGCAATAAGCCGGCTAATGTCCAAAAAATGCTAGAAACCATGTCGGGCACCCTCCCTTTCGATTCCCGCTCCAAATGCTTTTTCAACCATCCGCGAAAACATTTCCGCCTTGGCTTCCCACGTCTCCGAAGCCAGATATCGAGCGATCGCCTTTGCGCCGCGTCTTTTTGTAGTCAGTGCTTTCCGAAGGGCGTCTTTAAACTCGAAAGCGTTTTCGGCAACCGCGATAAATTTTCGCAGTGTTACAACCTCCTGCAAAGGTGTTGCTACAACCGGTAAGCCGGTTGCCAAGTACTCTTTGAGTTTCAAGGGATTAATGCTTCGCGCCAACTCATTTATTCGATAGGGTAGGATAAGGGCCGAAAACGTGCGCAAATAAGAGGGCAAGCGGTCATAGGCGACCTCACCGAGGCAATGAACATTGGGTAAATCCCGCAGGATCGAGGAATCCACGCGCCATGGTCCGATTATAACGAAAGAAACATCCTCCATATCATGAGCGAGTTTTTTCAATAGGTCAAAATCACAGCGCTCGTCGATCAAACCATAATATCCTACGGCCGGATCGGCAATATGGTCCATTACCTCAATCGGCCTCGCGGTATGCACCGAGCGAAAATGTTCGAGGTCGACGCCATGAGTCAGTAATTCGGTTTTTCGGGTGCCGTTTGTTCTGGTTTGGGCAAGATTTTTGGAGGTCGCGATAACCAATCCCACGCGCTGCAGGAGCTTGT
>WJJU01000722.1 GCA_014729595.1 Chitinivibrionales bacterium | reverse complement strand
TTCACCCGTCGGCAGCTTATCGACTACATGGCGCAAGAAACTTTCACGTGCCGTTTCCGGCTTACGCATGGAGAGGAGTTCATCGACGGCATCGGATCGATTGATTACACGCGAGATCCCGGAGAGCAGGTGAATATGATCGTTGCGGCGTTCGCTTGGTCCGACAATGAATGCAAGCACCTTCGTTGGTTCGCCGTCGAGCGCATCGAAATCAATCCCGCGCGGCACGATAAGCAGTCCCACGACAAAGTCGGAGAGTCCCTTGAGGGCACAATGAGGAATTGCAATACGACGCCCAAAACCGGTTGATCCGATTTGTTCCCGGTCTTTGAGTGACTTATATAAGACACTCTCATCTACATCCGCAAGTAAGGCCGATCGTTTGGCGATCGAAGCGATTTCCTTGATTACGCCATCCTTATCGGTGGCTTTGGCGCCGATCTGAATGCACTCCGGACGCAGAACGCTCAACAATTTCATAAGGGTCTCCTTCCCTCACCCATCCGGTTTTCCGCGAACAGTATGTTTGGCCCAATACCTTACCGATTGGAATGCTTTGGTCGGATTTCTTCACATAAGACCTAAGGCGAACCCGAGGACGCAAAGCTAAAATCAAGAAACGGCCCGCTCACTATGATCGGTGCTCCTTAGGTAACCCACATCTATGTATATTTACCCATGAAGTTTAAAGATCTTTTCAAAATAACTCCTTCCTCAACCTAAATGTTACTATATTTATAGTATATGTATCAACTTGGCGGACCAAATCAAAATCCTCTTATAAACGAGGTATTCCAGACAACCACGATAATGCGCAAGCCGATAACCGGTATCGTTTCGGGATATCACGAATTACCGTATATTCTGGTTGCTCCCGATGATGATAATCCGGAGAGGGCGGTAGAAATTAGCGGCAAGGTGAACGTCTCGCCTAAATTCATCATATCTCCGCAAGCTCTTGGTGAAACATTCGGCCAGGTATTCGACCCAGAGACGTTCGACCGTGAGCTTGAAGGACGTGTTTTTTCTTTCGCTCATACACGCAAAATGAACTTAAAAGTAGAGAGCGAATACCTGAATATCAAAGGGATTGAAGCGAAACCGTCCGATCATGCGGATCGAATCCACGACGAGCTACTGCGCGGCGAAGATGTCAAGACGGGTTTGATCTTAGGGCCACGGCTTAACTATTACCCGGTCTCACTCGATCGATTCATTGTAGAGATCTCAGAACGAGAATTCAACGTGTAGGCCCAAGCGGCCCCAGTGGCGGTGCTATGTACGAAAAGCCCCAATACCTGACTCCCGACGGTTTCCGGCGTGGTACCCGAAATCCCACAAAAAATGCCGCGCTGCTTAAAAAGAAACGTGCCGTCGCACAGGCCAAAGAGAAGCCAACGGCGGCCCGGCGCCTCAAGAAGGGTTCACTTCAGGCGCAACAACCGATCAGCAAGGAAGCGGCCAAGCTGATCGCCATGGCCATCCGCGATATGCTACACCAGCGTTAAATGTGGTTGCTGAACTTTTATCGTTTCTATCTCTCCCTGGCGGCGGGTGCGTTTGTTTTTTTCTTCGGTGAACGCAAGATATGGCCGGCCCTCGCGACAGTCATAGCTTTTCGGACAGCTTGGTTCTTTATCGAGGGGCGGGTACGACACAATCAAATTGAGCGATCATTTCGCAAACATGCCCCCGCATTCAAGCAAGCGCTGGGTCCTTATGGTATTCGCCTGATCAACAAAGCGGAAGACGACCCTCGCACCAAGCAAAGTCTCGCCGAAGTGTTCACACCAAACATGCGCGCCTTGCGCCGAACGGTCGAGCAATTAGAGATGCTCAATACCCTTTTCAACGCCGGCATGCGTCCCACCGGCGACGAATTTCTTCTGCATGACTGCAAGCTAAAGTATGGGCGCATGCGCTTGCAGGAAACCAAAATGACCGCAAAAAAGAGTGATTGAATCATACTCAAGGGGTTGGAGTACACCAAATCGGGGGCGCAAAGCAGCATAATACCTGCGCATTAGGCGCGACTTACCAGCTAAAAGCACCGCTGAGGAGAACGCCACACATGTAAAATATCCCGACACCATTATGGATATCTTTACACCTGCCTCCCCCATAATTGCCCCATACAGGCCAGTCAGAGCCATTTCATGAAGGTACATTTTTTGCTTGTTGTGGCAAGTTTGCCACAGTTTTTTTGCTCTCTTAAGAACCTGCACGCTCATAAGCGCGCATTCTCTCTTTAACTTTATAAAACTTAATTGTAGAAGGAGGCGGCCACCATGTGGAATCGCTGCGGTTATATGATCTGCGCTACGGTACTCGGTTTGGGCGTACACAGCGCTCGTGCGGCTATGATCGAATACGATGTTACACAACTTACTGCCGATCGTTGGCAGTATTCCTACCGGCTTGACAACTTTGATGTTGCCGAGGGCAAGGGATTTACGCTGTACTATCGGTACGAACTCTACGACAACCTTGTCGTTGAGTCGAGCCCGGCCGGATGGGATGTCATTTCATGGGATCCTGAGATCATTTTGGAAAGCGAGGAGTCGGGAGCCGTCGATGCTTTGGCGATCTCGGATGAAGCGAGTAC
>WJJU01000721.1 GCA_014729595.1 Chitinivibrionales bacterium | reverse complement strand
CGTAGTCGACATCACCGAAGAGAACATAAGGGATTTTCTTTTCGTGACCCGGTTGGAGCGCTCAGTGCGCACACGCGACATTGCGGTATTGGTATCGGTGACCGCCGAAGTGCGGCAGGCATTGGATGCAATTCGCCAAGGGACCACTCCACCGGGCGAAGAGCAGGAACGGGACAGGTTACAAATTATCGAATACCCTTTTCATTTTTCGCAAATGGTGGCCAAAATTGACGAAATGCTTGCGGATAAAGAAAAGGAGCGGGGGACTTCGGAGGAGCAATTCGGGACGGATTCAACCTCCGGTGGAGGAATGCTTCTAAATTCACAAGTACCTGTAGACACCAAACTGCGTGAACTTGAGACGGCTATGCGGCAGCGATGGGCATTTCCATTCACGGTGGTTCGCGCTCTCGACATTATGAACTCCGGCTGCGGCGGCCGTTCGGAACTCGCCACGTGCATTGAATCCGACGCCGCGGCGACCACGGCGATTCTGGGAATCGCCAACCGGACACAATTTGCTAAACGAAGCGGGCGAGTGAGCAGTGTGGCTGAAGCGATTGGGCGGATCGGATTCCGCGAAACGCGTGAAATTCTGGTGGCTATGTCGCTTATCGACATTGGATCGGAAATTCATCGCAAATACGGCTTCACGAGAACCGATTTCTGGATGCACTCCCTCTCGACGGCGATCATAGCCAGTGAGCTATGCTTCCGCCGCGGACATCTACGCCCGGAACTTGCATTCGTTGCGGGACTTATTCATGATATCGGCAAAATTCCCGTCGATAATGCATTTGATCACGTTTTTACACGCCTATTGGAAGATACCACCAATCACATAGCCCCATTTTATGAATCCGAATATGCGCTCATGGGTTTTACGCATGCTGAATGCGGGCACTTTTTCACCTCGGCTTGGAATTTTCCATCTCAAATTGCTACGGCGATTCTTCGTCATCATAACCCGGGGGCGATTCTTTCGTGCGCGGTGGCGAACGAACGGATGATCCAGGAAGCCGTTTTTGTCGCCAACATTCTCGCCAAGGCGCTAACCATGGGTCACAGCTGCGACGAAGTGCTTGGGGAGATCCCCGCGGCCATGCTCCGTGAATTGAGTATGCGGAAAGGTCCCGACCACGGTTTCGTAGAGAATGTTCAGAAACGCCTAAAGGAGTACTACAACTATCTTCGCCTGTCGGCGGCTGAAGTCGCGATAAGCAATCCGGGATTGTTCGGCAAGGATTTCGAGGTGCTTGTTGTTTGCGGTGGAAGCGCCGGTTTCCATCCGCTCGCACTCGCTCTCGAAACCAATGGGTATACCGTACATTATGCAAAAGAAGTTCCCGATCGGCTTAGTACGAAGATCAAGATACTTTTGTTCATTCCCGACAAGGGAAGCCCGCTCGATGTTACAGTTGGAGGAACTCAGCCACTTTCGATACAGGGCGGACACCGGAATTGCCTGAGAGTGTTTCTGCTCGACGACCTCGATACGAATGCACCAAAACGGGAATTTGCGGGAAGTGATATCGTATTGATGGACCGCCACCGAGTAGATATGCGCTTGGTGCTCCATGTCATGGAGGATTACTGCTATGCTGTAAGCATGAAAGGCGGAACAATCGGTCAATGAATGGCGATATCATTTTATTCTTTTCGGCTTTGCCGTCTCAACTAGTCTCTCGCCGCGGTATTACGTTGCATGATGAATTTGAAGCGCACGGAAATGGGCAATTTGAGGCCATATAAGGGATTATGCGAAATCGAGTCGGCAAAAGTGCAATTTTTTCTTTGAGATTTGTGTGAGTTTTATTATATTCTTTGTGCACCGCGGGGGTGTTTGGGTGTTGACAACCCTGTGTTGGTAACCGGTGGAGACAATGTTGACAACTCATTGACAAGTCCTTGCCATCCCTCTCAAGTTACCTTAAAAACCTTACATAACCTACTGAAATAGAGATGGTTATGCTGTTTGAAACCGAAATACGTTGTTATTATGCCCGCGACATGCGGCATTGATCATTTAATCCCATTCAGTCAAGTTGGGAAGTTGTTGATAACATGTTGACAAACTACCTGCACACGGAGTCTCTCTCTTCCTCGGTATGGCAGGACTGCCTTGGGGATATCGAGGACAAAGTGGGATCCGAACGTTTTGAGACTCTTTTCAGGAGTACAGATCTCTCACTGTCACCTCAAGGGCACCCCTGCATTCAGGTGCCCAACCGTTTTCTGGCTGATTTTATAGAAGAGCACTACTCTTCGCTTATCGCCGAGACATTGAAGCATCACGACATCAGTCCGGTGGGGCTTCGCTTTGTTCCAACCCAACGGGATTGGAAGGTGGTTGAGCCGATAGTGAAAACCATAGCGCAAACGCGTGCCCAAGAGGTGCCGCAAAAAGTAGAGCGCCGTGAGCCATTTCATACCAGCTACACATTTGACCGGTTTGTTGTCGGCGACAGTAACCG
>WJJU01000067.1 GCA_014729595.1 Chitinivibrionales bacterium | reverse complement strand
CTATTCCACCCCCAACCGGCTGCAAACCGCCGTAGCTTCGTTGGTTTCGTCGATCTTATCGCTCAAGATTCTTCCTCCTCAACCACCTCACTACCATCGTTATTTCATTCCGCTCCCACTTGCGGTATCTCCCGTCTTCGCCTGACGTATACGTCGCGATAAGTAGGTTGTCCTTGGCCTCCCGAGGCATCGACCCACCTCACTGCCGTACCGGCTCACTCAGCCGTCATGTACGCGCTTTAGCGATACCCGGCCAAGCCCATAAACGTAACAAATATGACCGTTCCATGTTAGAAAAAAACTAGGAGTCCGTTCCCTTTATGTTACATACCCGATTTCGCACGGTTTTGTATCGCGCTTTTCTGTAAAATGCCGTACATTTAGCCGTATGAGTCTCAGCCGATAATCTTGACTCTGCGACGTCTGTTGATGCATTTTCTCGTCATATTTCAAATTATGAACAACGGGGGGACTTTGCAAAAGCGTGAGGAAAACGCGACGTTGCATCGGGAGTCGATAATCTTTTATAACGTACGCCGATCAGAGCAGGAACTCTTTAGCTGACATTGCCCTCGGTTTCGTTTTGTAAGGAACGGAAACAATGCACTCTTTCCATAAGACAACCCGCCCCGCGGCTTCCCATTCACCCTTATCCATTGCTTTTGCCATAGTATGCATTATCGGTGCGGCACCGGGTCGGGCTGTTCGCATACCGCCGATTGGTAACTCAATTAACCAGAGGTGATAAACTCCTTTATGAAAACAACTACCGTATTAGATCTTATAGGTAATACCCCTCTCATTGCTCTGAGCGGGCACAACATTGTGGCCAAAGCGGAACTACTCAATCCTGGTGGCAGTATAAAAGACAGAGTGGCACTCGCCATGATTGAGTCGGCGGAACGTGAGGGCGTCCTCAAACCCGGGGATAAAATTGTGGAACCGACATCGGGCAATACGGGTATCGGCGTTACCATGGTCGGCGTAGCGAAAGGTTACGAGGTATATATCTGCATGCCCCATGGTATGAGCAAAGAGCGACGTGACATTATCAAAGCATTTGGCGGAAGGCTCATTCTTACTCCGGACGAGGAAAGCGTGGGTGGCGCCGTGCATGCGGCGGAAAAATTCGCGGAGGAGCATGGCGCGTTTATGCCGCAGCAGTTTAAGAATCCACATAATCCCAAAGCGCACTATGAATTCACCGGACCGGAGCTTTGGCGACAGACCGGCGGAAATATCGATGCTTTTGTAGCCGGTATAGGAAGCGGCGGCACCATGCAGGGAGTTGGCACTTTCCTTCGGGAGCATAACCCGGCGGTGAAACTCTTCGCCGTGGAACCTGCGAACCGCTCAGCGATTCTCGGCCATGAGCCGGGGCTTCATCGGATCCAGGGCATCGGGGACGGTTTTATACCGGATATTCTCGATGTATCATTGATTAATGAAGTCATTGAGGTTACCGACGACCAGGCAATTGAAACCACCCGCGAACTTGCGCGTACGAATTCACTCCTCGTAGGAACTTCTTCGGGAGCAAATGTGTGGGCGGCGCGCCGCGTTGCGGAGCGCTATCCGGGCAAAATGGTGGCGACTATCCTCGCCGACCGCGCGGAAAGGTACTTCAGCACCGGACTCCTTACGCCCGCCGGCGAATAACGAGTATGGTTCCTGTCCTGTTCCGATACACCTACTACCGCGGGTATTATCTCTGAGGAGGAAACGGGTGTTGTAGGCCGTCTGATCGATTCGCGAACCGATTCCGCCACCGCGGGGGCCGTCGTGGCACTTCATCAAGGCGGGTACCTTGCCGGCGATACCCCGAATAAGAATCAGCGTGATTCGGCATTCGCTCATACCCTGATAGACTATACAATTACACGTAGGCAAGGAAAATACTCATTCACCGACATTAGACCTAAAGTTTACGATATCTATGCGTATTTGGCCGACAGTACGGATACGCTTTTTACCGAGGTACGTCCCGGATGGCATGCGGTGTTTTTCTCTCATAATTGGTATCACACTCGGTTCATTGACTCGATTTACGTCGGAATGAACAAAGAAGTCAATGAAAACGTTTATATTACCCGAAACAAAAAGTATTTCAGCGGTACGATTGCGGGTCATGTCTTCGATGAAAGAGGGAATCCGCTGAGTAGGATCCTTGTACGAGTTGAGACCTCCGGAGAAATTGTCGGCACAAATACCGAAGGTTATTTCACGGTGGATGCAATCGAAGGGGAGCATGCGCTGTTGTTTTCCAGTGACCATTTCCATGACACGCTTTTACACGGAATATCGGTAACCATGGATTCCTGCACGGATGATATCTCCATGGTGATGCGAAAGGATTCTCTATATGCCGTGGGAGCAATCAAAGGAAGCATTGTCGATACGGTCTCCCGAACCCCCCTTAAAAAATGTTCAAATTTCCCTTCAGCCCCTTGGGCGTACGGCCATTACGAATACGCAAGGGGAATTTGATTTTCTCAATGTTAATGTAGGGAAATGGTTAGTGCATTCATCATTGGGCTGTGTCGACAATCCTCTGGACTCTATAGCTGTTTTCGAGGACGAAACCACCAGTTTAAATATCAAAACTATTTGCTCGGAATAGCTAAACAGGTAGTACACAACCATCACGGCGGATACATACACGCGGAAATCACCCAAGCCATCCAAGCACCCCGATATCCGGAGTTTTGTTGGACGGTTAGACTTACCCCTGGTTACAAAAGTTCCTCGGTATTCAATCGTGAAGCGTGGAGGGGACCCGAAAGCCATGGCTACCAACGTGCACGCCGGTCCAAGATGGACCGCAGCCCGAAGCATGCCGGTGCCGGTGGTGAAAATAGCCGCATCAAAAAAAGTGTGAGTGAGAACTTACCGGGTCCGGGTCGCCCGCGAGCCCGCGACGGCGAGGGGCTTTTCAGGAAAGTAGAAATCCGTTTAACATATATTGAGATTCCCGTATTTTACCGGTGGGGCTATTCGGAAATGGATGTAGCCTTAGCCATAATTTCAAATAGCTCAATCACTTATTACTCCGCGCACAATTTGTGTTAAGGGACCAACCAGGAAAAACCAAACCTAAAGGTCAGGTCACACGCTATCAATTAACAGCAACCCTGCGCGCAGTACTAAATACATGCCTAACGGGTTTTTATGCAGAGATGGGGGGCTTAATCTTTTGTGGCTTTCCTGGTTCGTATCGCACTATTCCCCTCATGCGCTCATGGACTTATTTTTGATGGAACAACAAATTAAAACCCCGGAACCAATCATTCGAGCACGAAGAGGCCAATTTTTTGTGAAATCATTACAGCATTTGCTACTAGTATTAATTTTTACGGCAGCGGTATCGGTTGTAGCCGAGCCTTGGTCCTTTG
>WJJU01000720.1 GCA_014729595.1 Chitinivibrionales bacterium | reverse complement strand
TCGGTGTAGGCCCAGTAGCGGCTCCACCAGTTTCCCAAAGCCCAGCGAGGAATCAATGGTATACTACCCGCCACTCGGGTGAAATCGCGAAGGCAGCCTTGGTAGTCGGAGCCGTAGCCGAAAAAATAGCGATCGATACGATCACGATTGCGCTCGCGCGTCTCCAGCCATGATTCTTCGTTGAATACCATCGCATTGGCGTCATCAATGACCGTCCAGCCGTCACGAGACATCAAGCCGTGACCCGGGGGAAGAGCCCCGTCCTTATTGTCGAGCGTGCGGCAAGGACCACCAAGATTGCCGTTCTCTTCCCGCCCAAATCGCCAAACCACGCCGGTCGATTTCAACACCACCCGCAAGGTCTCCGCGCTCAACGGTTTGGTTGTATTGGTACAGGTGAGCGTTAGATGTTCGGTTTCGATCGTGAATGAACGCCGATTGCCGCTGTGGGTGTAGGGAGGAACGGGTTGTTTGCGAAACCAGAAAGTCTGCGAAGCGCGGTCATCGAAATCCCCGGTCGGCTCGTATTCGATTCTGAATAGTCGCGAAGTCAGTACCGTGACGCGAACGTATCCATATTGTACTACTGCCTTGGGATCAGCAATGGGTTCGGTTGTGATTTGCAAATGGGCGGGCAAGCGCTTTGTCATTATTGCGGAATGCCTTTTGATTGGTTGTTTAGGCGCATGATCAAAATTCAAATATAACTCATGAATCCGGCGCTGTAGCCCCGTCTTGCATAGGCAATTTGAATTTGTTGCAGGCTACCGGCGGGAGTGAAACGGTGTTGTTAAGCCGGGGGAGAGGGGCAATCGAGCCCGAATGATTAGAAAATCAATGGAGGGTAATCACCATAACCGGCCTTCACAACCCCGACTCGTCAGCTCATCCCTTTATGGTGTGATCCCAGCAAATCGCCAAGGTAGTTCTTCGCATTGAAATCGGAGCCTCGGCGCTTGGTTTGCGTCGTATCCGCATCATTATCGTCATCCTCAACCGAGGACAGCCGTTTGCGAAGTACTTTCGGTCCCTTTCGCGGGCTTTTTTTGCTTGTACCCGTAGACTTCTCGGACTTTCGGGCGGGGTGCATTTCTTTGCCCAGGCATCGCTCGAGAGCTTGAATTTCCCGCATACGGGCGGGCGTGGAGGGTAATTTTCTGAGACGGGCGATTTCCGCCTCGATCTGTACTTTCGACGGCATCCTTTGGTATCTCCTTTGGTCGCTACATGTAGAGGGTTGTGCCTTAAAGTATACGTTCGTGACCGGGCATTCGTGAAGCTTTCAGGCGCGATTTCTCAGTAAAATTCGAATGCGTCATGGCGTCGATGCAAATCGGGTATCCAGGGCCATTTCTTCAGTCACTAAGCCCTATGTGGCCCTCGATCGCCGCTCCCAATACCGTACCGGTAGGACGAGCGTCCGAGAAAAGCGGGGTATAGAACGGACGAACCCCTATGATGTGCTCGCGTCCGGACGAACCGCGGAAACCAATACCGGCAAGGCCGCTTATGATTGGGCCGGCGGCAAAGAATCGCTCGGGGTCGGCGGCATCGTCGGGTGTTGTGTAATCGGGGCCATAGTGCAGGCTCAGGCCGATTCCAGGTCCCAGTACCAGGTCGACATTGTCGTTGATACGGCTGCGGTATTCAACTATAATCTCCGGCTCAAATTGAAGCATATCGAACTTGAGCCCAAAAAGAATGGGGCGCATGACCGGCAGTTTGAAGCACAATGATAGGTCTTCGGTAAAGTGGAGGCGTGTATCGAGCATGATGTCGGCGACCGGTCCACCCTTGACTCCCGCCGGTGTTGCAACACACATACGCAGGTCGTCGTAGCGAACCCCCAGCATAACATTGATGCCAAGGGATACATACTCTACCCCACCGGAGCGGGCGGGTGCCGTAAAGACCAGTATACCAAGCACCAGTACAAATTTACCGGTATTCGTTATTTGCGCACTTTTTAATCGCTCCATGCCTTCACCTTCCTGCAACATTAAGTTTCCGATTCAAGGATTCAGGCCAGCAGCGTGGCCAGAAGTCCCGATATAACAATGCCGTCGAACGTTCCCGCGCCACCAATGCTTGCCATGCCGGTGTCGATGCGGGAGATGTTGGATATTCGAAGCAGATCCGCACCGACAAGCGGCCCCAAAACACCGGAAATGAACGCCACGACCGGTGCAAGTTCCGGAGCAAAGACCAAAGCACTTGCCGCGGCAACAAGGGCGGGCACAAGAGCGGGGAGAGCTATACCGACATGAGGGACAGGCTTAGCAAGAAAATAACATACGGCAATATTGATCGCCCCGGCGACAACCGTAGGTGGAATGATTTCGGGGTGAAACCGGGCAATACGG
This sequence comes from Chitinivibrionales bacterium, assembly GCA_014729595.1. Taxonomy (GTDB): domain Bacteria; phylum Fibrobacterota; class Chitinivibrionia; order Chitinivibrionales; family WJMI01; genus WJJU01. The sequence continues at coordinate 3,062 of WJJU01000720.1, read as the reverse complement.
ATAAATTCATAGACGACAAGAACACTCGGAACTATGCAGCCGCCTACATTGACCGCAATGAGCGTATAGCGGCGTCGACGCACCAGTTCCGGGAACATGCGCTCGAGTCCGAATATGCCGATTGGTTGGGTAGGCATATCCGATTGGCGCGGGATGCGTTTGACGGGAATATTTATCATACCCCCAAGCAGAATACCGAACACCACCAACAATGAGCCACCCGGGTTAAGCCCCAGCTTTGCCAGTGCCGCGAGCATGACATTCGCCAGCAGCAGCGGAAAAAGTATCAGAAGAGCAAGCGACAGTATAAGCGCCAAAAATCCAAAAGGCATCGGCAGCCTCCTTCATATCGACCCCAAAAGACCCAAGTATGCCTAATGGTAGCAATATACATGCCGGGATACATGCCGGGTAATGGCAAACTACAAAGAAACTATTCTTCCGATTTGGGATGGAGAACAGAGAATTGAACTTTGATCCGAGTTCGGGGACCGCCTTCGCTAAGCGCGGTCATTGAGCGCTCTTCGAAACACTGTAAGTATTCGCACAATGGCCTCCGGACCGAAGTGCCGTCAAAGCCCGTGGCGCCGCCGTTAATTTCGAGTCGTCGACACGTGGCGTTGTCGGCCACTCCGTGGGCTTCGATGGCCGACAGCGCCACTATGAACTCGGATAGCGTTTTTCAATACCGAAGCACCGCAATCGCCGCATGGCCACCTGGAATCTCGGCATGCGGACGGGCATATACCTCGCCGCCGTTTTCCATTGCGTAAACTACCGACAGGTCGAGCAGGTCTTCGCTTCCGGGATCGTCCTTGCCGACATCCGTGTTCGTTTCGCCGGTTTCGGGATCGAAAGTGCCCCACAGTTGAGCGTCGTCGGCAACCATTAGTTCCCACACTTGCCCGCGATATGCCGCGGACACAATCTTTTCGGGTTTGTCCATGGTGCGATCGCCGTTGGTTGCGGCGAGTGAGCGATACCGTTCTTCCATTGCCGTTTCCTTGGACGTCACTATCGGTTGCGCGATGTTCAATGCGCGTTTGTGAAGTTCGCGCTTGTCTATGCGATCCGGGTTTCCAGCGATAATTTGTTCGGCCAGAAGCTGGTGGCGACAGACCTCCGCGTAAAGCGGATACAGGAATTCCACACCGGCGAATATCAACGGTCCCGTGCGGTTATGCCAGTAACGATGAAGGTGATCTTCCATTCGGTGGAAAAATTCCGAAACATACCGCTTATGTTTGTCGGACCAGGGTTCTTGACCGTGGAAGGTACCCGGATAGCCTTCTTTGGTCGCTCCTACCCGAAAGGTGCCCGGGTAGTTTTCTTTGACCGGCCCGCGGCCGGTATGCATCTGCAAATTAGTGCCGGTTCGTTCGAGCTGTAAGGCTTCGCCAAGTCCCCGCGGGACGTTTTCCAGGGTAACTTCGCTTAATCCGTACGGAGAACCGTCATACAGACGAACATCCTTTTGGCTTATCGCCAGTATATGAAAAGCCAGTCCTTGGGTCACAAAATGGATGAGGGGTTTTATATACAGGCGTCGATCGACCACGGCTATTGTCGGAAGGCGATGGGGAAGGCGAAGAATGAGTCGCAAGGAAGGGGAGAGGAATGCCGCAAGTCCGTCCGACTGTTGACGCCAAAAAGGAGTATCACGAACTCTGTCTCTTAGCGGCGCCATAAAGCGGTCGGCCTCCACCTCTTTCATTCCTCGTTCTACTAATTGTTGTTGGGCGTCGGCGACCAAATTGCGGAAGCGTATCGGGTGTTCCTTAGCTTCGACACCGTCACGGTAGGTAGGCATGTACAGCGATACGCAAGGATCGGCCCGATGCGAGAGGAGTGCCGACAGCTCCCTTTGCGTTAATCTTTCATCCATAATGGCGGAGTCTCCTCTATGTCATCGATGCGGTGACAAAATCATTGAACAAGGACGCTTCGTTTGCGGACAACCATTGCATCGGCCAATTCTTTCGCCTTTTGGTCGCTGAAAAGAATTTCTACGAGTGTAAGGGCGAATTCTATGGCCGTGCCCGGTCCTCGACTGGTTACGCAGTTTCCGTCGACGACGACGCGTTCTTCCACGGCGATACCCCGGCGCAGCGAATCGAATAAATTGGGATGACATGTCGCGCGCCGTCCCTCCAGAAGCCCCAGCGGTTCCAGAACTAAAGCGGGTGCGGCGCAGATTGCCCCAAAGAGCCGCCCACTACCGGCTTGTCGCTCAAGCAGCTCGGCGAGCCTTTGGGAGCCGGACAATCGCCGCGCGCCTTCGGTCCCGCCGGGTACGGCGATCAAATCGTATCTGGTACCTTTGCACTCTTCTATCGAGGTGTCGGCGATTATGCGTACGCCCCGGCTTGCCGTGATTGTCTGTTGATCGACCGAGGCAACCGTAACATCCATACCCGCGCGTCGAGCTATGTCGATCAGGCATACCGTTTCGATTTCCTCGTTGCCGTTCGCGACAGGTATTAGTGCGCTCATCGTCATCCGCTTCGCCTCCCAAACAATACGTGTGTTAAGCAGTCGCCCGGCCAAACCGCATTGGCCGGGCTATTCATTTTATAATGCTGCGCAAAATGCATACCAGGGTATTTTCGCGCTGGAGGATAACATAGTACCAATCAAACGGCCGAGGCGCCGCCGGAAGGAGCGCGGCCCACGTGACTTCCCGGTTTGTCGATGAGCTTAACGGTGCTGGCCTGCGGCCCTTCATTCCCCATTACTTCGGTAAATGTAACCCCGCTCCCCACATTCAGGCGGTCATAATCGTCTTCGATAACACTATTGCGATGGAAATAGATATGCCTTCCGTCCAAAGTTCGTAAAAAGCCGTAATTTTGAGCCGGGAAAAGTCTGTCCACCACCGCGGTGGTGCTCTGTTCCGTATGCTGTTTTACATGGCCCCCCTGTTTTCCTTTAAGCTCTTTTAGGCGACGCTCCGCGGCGTTGAACGCCTCACGTATTTCCGATTCAAGGCTTTGATGCAGGTCGCCCTTACTCGGTTCCCGTTTTACGGCCAGTTCGTGACCTGGTGGAACGGTCATATCGAT
>WJJU01000719.1 GCA_014729595.1 Chitinivibrionales bacterium | reverse complement strand
TCACGGGCAAACATCCACCATGAAGGAGGGGCCGTTCGGCTGGAACCGACTGCTAGGGCATCAATCAAGAGGTCCGTAGCATAAAACTCGATTGCGCCCCCGCTGTTTTGCGGCGTAAAGCGCTTTATCCGCCAGCTCGATGATTTCTTCCGGCTTTTCGACTGGAATATCGCGATAGGCCAAGCCGGCACTGAGTGTAATGTGCAAGCGAGGCAGCGTCTCGTCTTTCGGTCCGCCGCGGTCGCGTTGAGAAGTTTTTTGGCGAATTTCATTTGTGCTGCGCACGACAAATTCCTGCGTTTCGAGATAACGCCGGAAAGAATCCTGCATATTCGCAGCCGTGCGCATGGGCATGCTGTCGAAAAGGACGCAGAATTCTTCTCCACCGTATCGATAGACACGGGTTCCGAACGCCCGTTGAAGATGCGAAGCGACGAATCGCAATACGTGATCGCCGGTCGTGTGACCATAGGTATCGTTAAGGCGCTTGAAATGATCAATGTCGAGCATCGCAACCGTGTAACGGCGCCCCAGTTTGTCCAGCTTTTCGTTGAGCGAGCGGCGGTTGGGAAGACCGGTTAGATCATCGATATATGCCTTTTCCCAGTACATGCGATACAAGGCATAGCCGAACATCAGAGACATGCTCGTAAAGCCGACGGCAAGTATGCTTGCGGGCTCCGGATGTCCTACCGGAGAAGCCGATGCTTGATTCAATGAGAACTGCAAGGGTACAAATCCTACCAACGCCGCCCGATTAAAGAAGCGCATCGAATGGTCACGAACTAAAAGTATGAGCACTCCGGAGATCAGCAGTATCGGCAAGGTCATGAATGGTAGATGCCATACCGGTTTGAATGGGCCGCTTGAATAGAACACATACGAAAGTGCATGTGGATCGATGGCCGCGGGAATTAGCAGAAAGAGCCAAGGAATCAGGCAAACCACGGCGCGCAGAAGGCTGCGTATACTGAACAGCCGTCCTTCCGTCAACGGCAGAACCATCTGAGTACCCAGCGGTAGAGCCATCGATGACGCATATATGATCATTTTTAGAGGGACGTCGGTTTCGGACGTACCCAAACCGAAGCGCAGAAGGGCATAGCCCACCGTCATAGTCCCGATTACATAGACAATCCGCGTCTGGTTGAGCTGGGCGCCCAAGAACGCCAAAATGCCGAAAAGCGCGTACGGCAGCCAAGCCAGCAACCAATAAATATGATGTCTTGTTTGGCTTTCGGCATTGCCGTTGTCGAGATGCCAAACCGCTATCGGGATAGAGGCCAGAACCAAGAGAGTAAGCCAAACGCGGATATAGTCATGTTCTTTGTGCATTCGGTGAGTAGAAGGGCCGGGAAGATTGTCGCTTTGCATACATTTGTTTTTGATGCAAACGTTCGTAGCCCGATGTTGCTGTTATTGTTTATGCACGCATGCATTTAAGGTAAACGTTGCTTGAATTTAATATACCACATGCCATGCGCGGGCAAGACACCGTGCTTGAGATATTACGGCGCGCGACGCAGGTCATGGTCGACGGCGATTCGCTTGCGGATGAGGCGAGGTTTGTATTTGGGGGCGGCATGGGCGACCGTGGGTATCATGGTGCACGAGACAAAAAAAGTACAATTGGATCAGGGCGTGGTTTGGCTTTTTCGCTGCCGGCATGTATCTTGCCCAATGACCGGTTGCCGCCGTAAGAGAATGGAGAGTGTATGACAAAGTCGACGACACGGAAACGTAAGGCGAAAAAACGAGAGGAGGCCCGGCCCGGCGTTGCGGAAACCGATGATAGTGCCGCATTACATCCTAAGCTCGATAAAAAGACGTATAAGCGGGAGCTTCGCCGGTTGCAGATCGAGCTGGTGAAGCTTCAGGAATGGATAAAAGCAAGGGGTTTGAAAGTCGTTGTGGTATTCGAGGGGCGGGATGCCGCGGGTAAGGGGGGAGTCATAAAGCGAATCACCCAGTCACTTAATCCGCGAATATGCCGCGTAATCGCTTTGGGAACCCCAACTGAGCGCGAGAAGACGCAGTGGTATTTCCAGCGCTATGTCGCCCATCTTCCCGCCGCCGGCGAAATGGTGCTGTTCGACCGGAGCTGGTACAATCGTGCCGGAGTCGAGAGGGTGATGGGATTCTGCACCGAAGAAGAATACCGCGAGTTTCTCCGGACCTGCCCGGAATTCGAGCGGATGCTGATCCGCTCCGGTATCATTCTAATCAAATATTGGTTCTCGGTGAGCGATCAGGAGCAGGAAAGGCGGTTTCAGGCTCGTATCCATGATCCGACCAAGCGATGGAAGCTCAGTCCGATGGATCTGGAATCACGACGAAGATGGGTTGAGTATTCCAAGGCGAAGGATGAGATGTTTGCTTATACCGATACAAAACAATCACCGTGGTTCGTCGTTAATGCGGATAATAAAAAACGTGCGCGTCTTAATTG
>WJJU01000718.1 GCA_014729595.1 Chitinivibrionales bacterium | reverse complement strand
GGGCTGGTAGACTCGGGAAAGATGCGACAATGAGGAATTCTCGGGATCCATCTTTCGAAGAAGAGCGTAGAGATCACCCGCTTTGTCTTCCATGCTCTGCTTGGCAAAAACATCCGCAAGCATTTTAATGGCGATCTGGTTATGCCGATCATATTTGCAGACCTTACGAAATTCTTCAATCGCATTCTGAAAGTTCTCTTGTTCAAGATAGCACCTGGCAAGAATGATTCGTCCGGTGACGTACCGCGGGTTATTTTCCAACCCTTCGACGCATATATCGATCGCCCGTTGGACATCACCCTTTTTGCGGTAGCTGTCCGCAAGCCGAGAAAAAACCAATGAACGCGGGTTTGCGGCGAGTTTCTTTTCCCACAACACGGTTGTTTCCGGGTGTGATGACATATAGCTTAATCCTCGAGGTAATTTCGGATTTCCGATTGCAGATTTTCGCCTTGCGGGCTCATTGGTTGCGGATTTTGAAATTCAAAATCCGGAAACGTACCTACTGTTTTTCGCAATTCGTTCATTTAACGGTTCCTGTTTCGATAAACGGGGCGCGCGTACCGATACACCGCCGGAATACCGACCCCCCTTCCACAATGGTTACGGCTTGGCGGTTGGCGCCGTCGCCGGCCGGAGGGCTTAGTGTCTAAATCTACTAAAAAATATCTGTCCACCATATACTATTCTACAACATTAATGGCAACGCGGCAACGCTTATACCCTCTTATCGGCTGTCACGGATCTCATTTATGAGTCGTGAAGTGGAGATGCCTTCGCGAAATGAGACAATTTCTATTCGTCCGCCATAGGACTCGACAATCGGCTTTTCTATAATGTCGGTGGTGTAGTCTCCCCCTTTTACATGGACCTCCGGTTTGAGAAGCCGCAAGAATGTACGGGGATCATCTTCACGAAAAATGAATGCGCAATCCACCATTTTAAGTGAACCGACAATGGCTATTCTGTCTTGCTCTGATTGAACCGGCCGCTCTTTGCCTTTTAGCTTGCGAACTACCGCGTCACAATTCACCCCCACGGCCAGCAAATCCCCCAACTTGGCCGCTTCATAGAGGTATTGAACGTGGCCCGCATGAAGAAGGTCGAAACAGCCGTTGGTTGTAACCAACGTTTTACCTTCCACCCGATATTCGGCAAGATACCGTGCCGCCGATTCAGGTGAAGCGAAAGCACGAGGGCCGTCTATTCCGGCCATTGGGCTATCTCCTTTCCAATGTCATCGAGTTCACGTACCGTTCGTTGAAATCCGACCGCATCGAAAGCTCCACATACCGCATCCGATGAGTCATCTTTGCAATCTCTTTGGCGAATGTCACCGAGCGCAAAGCCAATCGTGCCCCACTTCCAGCGCTGTTGCCTATAGGATGTATCCGGTCTTGCAACGCCGCGGGCAAAAGTCCAACCGCGACGGCACTGTCGATACTGACATAATTGCCGAAACCGCCGGCCAGATAAACTCGTGCAATATCGTCCCATTTGAGCCCCGCATCATCCATAATCGTGCATATTCCCGCATATACGGCCGCAACAGCCAATTGAACCTGGCGTACGTCGACGGGGGTCAGCGCTATTGCTTGACCGGTGGCCGACACTTCTTTCGAGGCTACTACAAATGGTTCTTCCATGAATCCCGTGCCGGCGATCACTCCCTTTGCAAGGAGCGAGGCAATGATATCGAAGAGACCCGAACCACAGACGCCTACGGGAGGAAGATGACCAATCGTCTCGAATGTCCCATCGCGATACGTGCTAATTGCTCCCGCAACACCACCGATCCCGCAACTGATATTTGCTCCCTCGAATGCCGGTCCCGCCGCGGCGGCGCAGCAGTACATCCGTTCCCGATTACCCAGTACAATCTCTCCGTTGGTGCCCAGATCAACAAAAAGCGAAAAGTCGGAGCACTCAGCGATATTCGTCGAAGCCACACCCGCGGTAATGTCCGCGCCAATGTAGCCGGAGATCGAGGGAAGAGCACAAACCGGAGCGAGAGGATTCACTTCAAGTCCCGCCTCGCCGGCCGACATTGTCCGCTCATCAGTGAACACCGGGGTATAAGGCGCATAGGCGATCGGTGATGGGTCGACGCCCAAGGCTATATGGAGCATTGTCGGGTTGCCTACGATTATTGTTTTGCAGATGTCCTCTTGAGCAATATTGTTGCGGGCGCATACTGTTCGCAACGCTTGGTTTAACGAATCCAGCAATACCCCCCGAAGCGTTTCGAGGCCACTGGGATTTTCGATCGTGTGATAAATCCGCGACACTACATCGTGTCCATACCGCGCCTGTGGATTGGCAAACGAAACCACGTCCATTAGGGCACAGTTTTGCAGACGCTCCAGGTATGCTACCACGGTTGTGGTCCCAATATCAACCGCAAGTCCGAAATATGGAATTTTACTTTTGCCGTGTGCTCCGTTTCCACTCACCGTGAACGTATGTCCTAAGCAACTAAAAGACGTTCCTCCCTCCACGGCGGTTACACCGGGGTCACACATTACGGGTTTTAGCGATTGGATAGCAGAATCGAGAATAGCCGCTCGGGCGGTGGCGGTTACATCTATTTCGATATCCTCGTGCACCGTATACCCGCACGAACGCACTCGCCCAACCTTGCGCACTTCCACAAGGCATTTGCCACACGTCCCCCCGCCTCCGCACGGCGCGAGTATCTGCAAACCAGCCTCACGCAAAACCGTTAAGAGATTCGCACCCGAGTCGACTTCCATTTCAGTGACTACTACACCATCACGGCGAACCGTCACAATGGGCATAAACCGCTCCTTCATGAACGCGCGGAGAGATAATCTATAAAAATAGTATACCTGCGGTAGGGTGGATGGGTGGTGGGTGGATGGAGGAAAGCAAACTAATGTCTGATAAAACCGGAATTCCGCTCGGTGTTTGTCCTTTGCCCATCGCCCACTACTACTATCGACTATTTGCTACTCTGTAATTCATTCTACTTTTCAGCTATCGCCTCTCTACCATAAAGTCCCACCAGCTCACCCGAAGCCAATACGTGCCCGTTCATCGCCTCTACAACTTGTTTCTTGGTACTTCCCGCGAGGAGCTCCAGAGTTGTATCGAGGGCGTGGACCTTGAAGAAATAGCGGTGGATACCGCTTGGTGGACAAGGACCGTGGTAGCCGATTTTATTTGCGCTATTTTTGCCCTGAATACCGCCGGTGGGGAGAGAGTCGGTTGGGGGAATGTCGCTTTCGAGTTCTGAGATTCTTGGCGGTATGTTGTAAGCGACCCAGTGCACCCAGGTACCGACCGGCGCGTCGGGGTCATCGGCAATGAGGACGATACTCTCGGTTTCTTGGGGAATACCAGACCACGAAAGTGGCGGTGAGACATCTTCACCATCGCACGTGTACATGGCCGGGATCGTTTCCATTGCGGAAAATGCCGAAGAGCGCACATCGATGGTTTTCGCTACGGAGGCGTCATCCTTTGCTTTGGCGTTACAGAATAATATGGTTGAAGAGAAAAAGAGGCACATACCGGTTACGGCGAGGAACGATCGTGTTTGGGGCTTTTTCATACAAAATTCCTTCTGATTGGATTGGGTGTATCCCGGTGAACCATGATGAACTATTGCCGTGAATGGTCGTCGTGGTAATCCTCATCTCGATTCAGGAAAAGACGATAGGTGTAAGGCTATTCTTTATGCACAATGCGATACGCTTGAGAAACCGAAATGCCGAACATGCGAGCCAGTTTTGTTGGACCGAAACCTTCATTATATAAACGAACAATATGTCGGTTGCGCTCTTCTTTTTTGTCGGTGACGGGATCGATACCGTACTTGCGGCGCAATTGGTGAACGGCTTGGCGAGATATGTTGTACAATCTTCCGATAGCCTCATCGGTTCTGTACTTCTTCTGCAATTTTATTAGCTGATTCTTGCTGATTCGCGGCATGTGTTCCCGGCCCGGTCAAAAGACATTGTGTGGCGTGATGTTTCTTTCGGATTGGAAAATATCTTCTGGGTTTATGCTCTGCAACTGAGGGTCGCGTACTCTCCTAAGTTGACGGGGATTGGTTGACGGCGGCCGGCCGGAAAGCCGACGGCTCAGTGCGTTTTGGGGCAATGGACGGTCATTGCATGTATCCGCGAAGGCGTTTCATTCCGCCGCGAAAACAACTTCTTGTATTCCGGGCAAAATGAGGGTATAATCTGGATGGTTATCCTGGCTGGATGCGCGGTGTTCTACATTCATGCTCTTGAATTTTAGCGGTCGAGTGACTATGAAAGACGATTTTGAGCCCAAACGGAAAGCTTTGCTCGAAAGATTGGCCCGGATGAAAGGCACGAAAAGCGGCCATCGCACCGCTACATCCGGATCGCGGAAGACGTCTCGGGCAACGGCGCCTTCCCCCAACACTTGTTCACTAAGCCCCAAACGATGTGAAAATATTGTGCTCTTTGGTGCGCCAAGTCTATTTCTGAAGAATCTGGCCAGTTCGCTTCTGGGTATCACTAACGTGACCTGCTGCGATGATGTCGACAAGATGGTCCAAGCATGCCTGAATTGCTCACCGCCCATAGTGATTCTCGATATTGATGAACCAACCGACTGGCGTGGTACTACGGATGTATTTACGGCACTAAGCATGGAACTTCCCGAAACAAAAATCCTTATCTGCGCCAAAGACCCCTTTGCGCCGCACCCCGCCAATCTCGAGTCCCGAGGGGCGATTCTTTTGAGTAAGCCGGTTTATACTAAGGATATTGTAGCTTGTTTTTAGAACTCACGGCGTCGGCATGTAAAGAATTTAGTCTTTTGGGGTTAGCCATATAGTCATAAGCGGTATGAAATATTCACCGCTGCATACGCGTCCCGATTAGGAAAATATTCTCCTCAACTCCGCTCATCTCGCTCTCTACCAATAAGCGTTTTCCCCGCCGC
>WJJU01000717.1 GCA_014729595.1 Chitinivibrionales bacterium | reverse complement strand
TCGGAAGAAGGGCTTATCGGCGGCTTACTCACCGACACAACATTGTTACACGATTTTCGCACCGCGGTTGCGTCGTTTGCCGACATTACGACGACGATAGACACCGCCGGTGGAACCTTGGGCAAGCTTGTCACCGACACGTCACTCTTTCACGATCTCTCGGTGACCGTCGGTAAATTGCGGCAAGTGGCCCAATTGACAAGCTCACGGCGAAGTAATTACCACAAGGTAATGACCGATACGACTTTGTACGGCAATTTGAAAGTCACGCTCTCTTCGCTGGCCAACATAACCGAAGGAAACGGAGCGGGTGGTGTCGGCGCTTTACTCGCCGATGAACAATTCGCGAATAACATCCGTCAAACCGTCGCCTCCCTGAACGCGCTTCTGGACGAAATGAAAAACAATCCCGAAAAGTATTTCAATTTCGAATTGTTTTAAAGCCCCCCTAATGGTGCGTATTCCTTCTAAGTAGCCCATCGGAATGCAACTACCCGATCGTAGCGGCGCCGTTCTCGGGCGCCGACGCCCTCGACGCCCTCGAAAAGGCCGAAGTGGCCGAAGCTACCGACGTACGACAAGCCTTCCCAAGCTTGGACTCGCGCTTTGATACTCGGAAACGTTCTAATAATCGGGACACCTCCAGCCCGGCCCGAGATTTCACGGTTAAATAGCGGCTCCAATGGCATAATGGTTGCAAAAAATAGTGTAAAGATCCGTTGTTGGACGTTCATGTCAAGCCGAGGAAGGACATCTCGTGATGAACGAGAGTGATGTGAGGAGGTATTATGCCGCTCCGGCCGTACGAGAGCGGATGTGGGATTTTCTCGGGGGGAAAGGATCTTCGGCGACAAGTGTCTTTATCACACCCTGTGAAGATCCCTACGGCGACGGGCCACCAATTTCGTCTCCCTCATCGCTGAATTTCTTTCTCGGTAACGGTCTGGAGGTGGGACGCTCGCTGTGGGACATGCGCAATCTCATAGTGCATTTAGACATTGAATATGTTAATTTCGATTTTCCGGCGGAGCCCTACCTCGATCCTTTGCGCACCTTCCGTCTACAGCGACCGGTATTTGAAGCGACGCGCACGTTGTTGTCGTCTTTCGGGATACAACCACTTTTTCTTCTCAGCGGACGGGGCTTCCATGCGGTTTGGCGCGTGGACATGGAGCATCACGGCGTGGCGCGGGCCGTGTCGCTGGGTCATGTCGACGACGAGGTGTTGGCTTACTATGCGCAGCAGCGGGGACCCGGGGGGCAGCGGGTGGGAAGAAAACTGGCGCTTGCCCATTCGGCATTGGGCCTTGTCATGGAATACCTTGCGCACCGTCTTATCGAAACGGCGGCGGAAAATACCGCCGTCCCCTTGGAAATAACCGCACTGGAGGTACCGCCGGGTGAAAGAGGACGGGAGCTTATTTCGCTCGACATATCGGAATACGGCGACCCGCTGAATATGAGAATGATACGCGTTCCTTTCAGCGTATATCTAAAACCGTGGCGGAAACCTGGTGTACTGCCGAATGGAAAGGTGACGAAAATCCCGACGATGGTCTTGGCGCCTATCGAAGGCGGAGATTTGGCCGACGCCGTCCCTGCAATGCGAAATACGGTAATAGGGCGAAAGCTTGCGGATCGCGTCTCTACGACTATTCCCGAGTGCGGCGACGGCACAACCATGCTTATCGAAACCTACGATCAGTCACCCCTGGCACTCTTCCACAAACGCTACTACCATGAGCGGCACCACCCTCCCGCACAATGGCCCGCAAGCTACGATCGAATCGATCTGAGGACTCTTCCCGCCGCTGTCGCCGAATCCCTGCGAACACCTAACGATCATTTGCTCAAACCCGCCGGGATTCGACGACTCGTGCGGTGCCTGCTCAGTCGCGGCTGGCATCCACGGCATGTAGCGGGGTTGCTGCGGTCAAAATATGAACGTGATTATGGTTGGGGAAACTTATGGTATGCGTATAACGCCGCCACAAGAGCCGATTTTTATGTTCGCTTGTTCGCCGGCCTCATCGATGCCGGTCTTGATGAAGATGATGAGAAAAATGAAGACAAATCGTTTCGCCAGTTGGAACATGCCGCGCCTTTCGGGCGCATCCCGTAGGGGGAAAAGCCATGAGTGATTGGCCCGTAGGATTATCAACCGGCTGCTTTTATACCCGAAGCATATTCGACACATTAGAGAAAATCGTTCATAACGGTTTTTCGATGATAGAGGTATGTTCGTCGCCCGCCCATTTGGATTATCATGACGATACGGCGGTGAAGGAGGCGGCCGCGTTGATAAAAACGTTGGGTGTGGAGCCGTATTCATTCCATGCGCCGTTTGCCGAAGCCATAGACATTACAAGCCTTGACCCGGCAACCAGAGAATATTCCGGCAACGAAATTCGCCGAGCCGTCGAGGCGGCGGCGCGGATGGGTGTCCGCCATTTCGTTTTGCATCCGGGACCGGAACGTCCGCTGGACCCCGAACCGGGAGAGCGACTGACACGGTTGCGCAATGCTGCATCCGTTTTGGATCCGATAGCGGATTATTGTCGTCGGCTTGGCGTTTGTCTTGTATTGGAAAACATGTTGCCCCATCTTCTTTTCGGTAATGTCCAAGATACGCTCTGGATACTCGGCGCACTACGATCGATCGCGGTTGGAACGTGTCTGGATACGGGGCATGCCTACTTGTCGCGCGAATTCGATCGCGTAACCTACAAGCTCTCGGGTCATCTTGCCTTGATACATGCCAGTGACAACAACGGTGAACGTGACGACCATCTTCCTCCCGGCAAAGGAACGATAGAGTGGGAACGGTTCTTTCTGGCCATTACACGAACCGGATTTCGTGGAAGCATAATAATGGAACTGGCCGGTAAAGATAACCGTGATCCCGATGAGCTTCTTGCCGAGGCGCGTCAGGCCCGGCGCTACCTGCGTGATATTTCACGCAAACTTACCGTTGCATTACCGCCTACGGTCGAAGGGCCGGATTCAGCGGAATACTGAACCATGGGTTGGAATGTTTCCAATACCCTTATACATTGGCGCCCTCTTTCCACTTACGTTTCTGTAAGATGTGAAGGATTCGTAACCCGTTCAAGTGACTATTGAGGCGGGAACGGGAGAGGCTGGTTTGGCGATCCGCAACGGTCGAATGCAAAGAAGGTACGATGGATTTGCGGTGATTTGCCGTGACTGAGCGCCGGCACGTTTGTCATTAGTGAGAAAAATTTATCACTAACGGTAACAACTCGCCTTCAATTTATCTGCATCCGGCATACCAAGCTCCCCGAAAAGGGATTCTTATATCTGGCATGGAAGTTGTTGAGCAACCCGTTTCAACAAGGCCGTCGGCAAATACAACGCGACTGTCAGAAACAGGTTGATAACCCTCATACAAGGAGGCGGAGTCCAGTGGCCCCGATCGTACCAAGAGAAGTGGCACTTAAGTCTTATCTGAAGGAAATTGCGCATTACAATCCTCTCTCATCCGAGGAGGAAGCGAAGCTGGCGGAACAAATCAAAAAAGGAGACAAGAAGGCCCTGGCGAAACTGGTTAAAGCCAACCTTCGGTTTGTCGTGAGCGTCGCGCGCACGTACGAACACCAGGGGCTCCCGTTGAGTGAGCTGATTAATGAAGGCAATCTCGGCTTGCTGAGGGCGGCCGAGCGATACGACGGGCGCAAAAATTTCCGCTTCATTTCGTATGCCGTCTGGTGGATTCGTCAAGCAATTCTTCAGGCCCTGGCCGACGGATCCCGCTTGTATAGAGTCCCCCTCACCAGAATCCGAACCTTGTACCGGGTCAGCAAGACGGTCGAACGCCTCGAACAAAAATATCATC